>NZ_JBNFOL010000017.1:0-82352 GCF_057364765.1 Brevibacterium sp. LAARM3_SD1
TAAATGTTCTGGCATCACAACTTGTTCAAACAAACACGCTATTGGATTCTCAAACCACAAACACACACCCATCACCACCACCCGAAAAAACGAGCGTGTTCACTGGGGGTATCAGTTCCTACTTATGTGTCACCCACCCGGTGTCCTGACGCTTGGACCAAACCGTGTTTGTCCTGGTCAGACCCGGTGGAAACGGTGTTCCGTGAACCTCGTTTCCGGCGGGGCAACGAGATATAACTCTAGACCACTCCATCCGCACCGTGCAACTCCAAACCGGAAATTGCGCTGTGACACCCGTCACCGGGTGCAAAGACCCGGGTCTACGCCCAACTTCGCTGGCACAGCCGCACGCTTCTCGATCCCCACCAGACGCTCGCCCGTTGAAGTCGTCTGCCATCACTGCGCAGGTGATTCCCAGCGTTTCAGCACGCCCCGGCCCCTACACTGACGGCATGACTCAGAAAGAGCAGCGAGAACGACTCGGCCGGAACGATCTCGATCTCGAAGACGCCCTCATCGACGAAGCGGCCAACACAGTCACTGAGGGTGCCAAGCGGCTCAATCGGAAGTGGCCGGAACTGATAGTCACCGGGCTCTTCGGCGGCATCGATGTCGGGCTCGGCATCTTGGCCATGGTGCTCGTCAAGCAAACGACCGGGTCGGAGATTCTCGCGGGGATGGCGTTCGGCATCGGCCTATTGGCTTTGAAGCTGGCGCATTCGGAGCTATTCACCGAAGAGTTCTTGCTGCCGATCAATGCCGTCATCGCAGGCCAGGCGAATTGGATACAGGTCTTTCGGCTCTGGTCGGTGACTCTCGTGACCAACCTGCTCGGCGGCGCGGTCTTCGCCTGGTTGATCGTCATCGCCCTCCCGGATTACCACAAGACGATTGCGGATATGGCGCTCGGCTATATCAACCAGTCGTCGCTCATCGTCATGCTCGCCCTCTCGCTTCTTGCCGGCGCAACGATCACATTGGCGACACGCATGCAGCAGGGAACAGAGAACGACACGGTCAAGGCGATCGTCTGCATGATCACCGGTCTGCTGGTGATCGGAGCCAGCATGTTGCATGGAGCCATCAATGCGATTCTCATCCTTGCTGCAATGATGACGGGCGCAGACATTTCGATCCTCGACTTCCTGCAGTGGTTCGCAATCGTGATCCCGTTAAATATGCTCGGTGGCCTGCTGATCATCACCTTGCCCCGAATCGTGCGCACTCGCCGCGTGCTCTGGGCAGTGCGCAGAGGCCGCATCTCGCTCGAGGAACTCGAGGAGCAGAGCGCTTGAGTCGTTGAGTCAGGCTCCGCGGTAACCGGGCATCATCCGGTCGCTGTCGACGATCTGTTTGCCCAGCGGCATGAGAGAGACGGGGATGAGCTTGATGTTCGCCCAGCCGAGCGGGATGCCGATGATCGAGATGAACAGCGGGATCGAGGTGACGACGTGTCCGATGGCGAGCCAGACGCCGGCGACGATGAGCCAGATGATGTTGCCCAAGGTGGTCGCCACTCCGGCCGGGCGGGTTTCGATGACCTCGCGGCCGAAGGGCCAGAGTGCGTAGTTGCCGATGCGGAAGGACGCGATTCCCCACGGGATGGTGACGATGAAGATGCAGGCGATGATGCCGGCGGCCCAGTATCCGAGTGCCAGCCAGAGGCCGGAGAAGATGAACCAGATGATGTTGAGCAGGGTGCGCATGTTCTCCTCGTGCGTTCTGTCGGTTGCTTTCGGATATCCGTCATCTGCCAGTCTGCTCGATCACCCAATGCTTTTCCATGGTGCTGGCCCCATGGTGCCGATCAGGTTGACCGCACGAACCCGCCGCCGAACCTCCCACAAACTATTTGCTTGTATTCGACGATGACAAGGATTCCCGTTGTCGCGCGGGCTCAGTCGCCCCGGACCGTGCACTTTGGAAACGACAATGCCGCGCCCTCCGAGAGTGGACGCGGCATTGTCTGAGTCTGTCGTTGATCAGCCGACGATGTCGACGGCGCCGAGGGTCTTCTTGCCTCGGCGCAGGAGGACGACTCCCCCGGCTTCCGTGGAGAGCACATCGTCTGCGGTCAGGGTCTGCTCCTGGTCAGCGACCTTGACGTTGTTGATGTAGGCGCCGCCGTCCTTGATGGCACGGCGGGCTTCGCCCTTGGACTTGACGATGCCGGCGGTGACGAAGGCGTCGGCGACAGGCAGGCCTTCGGCCAGCTGGGTCGCGGACGCCTCTCCGCGGGGCAGCTCGGAGGTTGCGGCACCGAGCGTGGAAGCGTCGAGGCCGGCAAGCTCTCCCCCGCCGAAGAGGGCGGAGGCCGCGGCGATGGCCTGTTCGTAAGCCTGGCGTCCGTGGACCAAGGTGGTGACATCCTCGGCGAGGGCCTTCTGCGCTACACGGGTATGCGGGGCAGCAGTGAACTCGGCTTCGATGGCGTCGATCTCGTCGAGCGGACGCAGCGAGAACACCTTGAGGTACTTCACCACGTCGCGGTCGTCGGCGTTGAGCCAGAACTGACTGAAGGCGTACGGGCTGGTCAGCGACGAGTCGAGCCACACGGTGCCGGATTCGGTCTTGCCGAACTTCGTGCCATCGGCCTTCGTGATCAGCGGGGTGGCCAGGGCGTGAACGGACTTCTGCTCGACGCGGCGGATGAGGTCGACGCCAGAGGTGAGGTTGCCCCACTGATCGGAGCCGCCGGTCTGCAGGGAGCAGCCGTAGCGGCGGTTGAGCTCGAGGTAGTCGTTGCCCTGGAGGATCTGGTACGAGAACTCGGTGAAGGAGATGCCGGCTTCGCTGTTGAGGCGCGCGGAGACGGATTCCTTCGCGAGCATCCGGTTGACCGGGAAGTGCTTGCCGATGTCGCGGAGGAAGTCGATGGCCGACAGCTGCGAAGTCCAGTCGAGGTTGTTGACGATCTGGGCGGCATTGGGTCCGTCGAAGTCGAGGAACTTCTCGACCTGGGTGCGGATCTTCGCCACCCATTCCTCGACGACTTCACGCGGGTTGAGCGTCCGCTCCCCCGACATGCGGGGGTCGCCGATGAGACCGGTGGCGCCGCCGACGAGGGCCAGCGGGTTGTGCCCGGCCTGCTGGAGGCGGGCGGCGGTGAGCAGCTGGACGAGGTTGCCCATGTGCAGGCTCGGGGCCGTCGGATCGAAACCGACATAATAGGTCAGCGACTCCTCGGCCAGGGCTTTCTGCAGGGCGGTCTCGTCAGTAGATACTGCGACGAGCCCGCGGGCCTTGAGTTCGCTGAAGATGTCGGTCACTTCGGTCCTTTCGAATCTTTGGTCTGTGCCGGCGCGGAGCCGACGGGGTCAATTCTACGTGCTCGCCGAGGCGGCACTTCCCTTGCCTGCCATCTGAGCAACAGCGACGGACTGAACAACCCACGGTTCGCCATCTCGTCCTCGGCGCAGGAGCACTATCCCTGCACCTGCGCCGTGGCCAAGGCCGTTCATGCGTCCGAGCAGAACCTTGCGGGAATCGTCTGGCACTCTCGCCAGACTGAGATCAGCCACCAGCCAGACGCCGAAGTCCTTGTCCTGTTCGCCGACCGATTGGCCAAAGGCCGTGATGGGCTGGTTCCCACACAGTCGCTGACGGCGGTCGGTTCGATCGGCGAAGGAGCCGGACGCATCGTATTGGACGAGCTGCTCGAGGATCTCGGCGTTACCGTAGTCTCGCCACTCAGCTGAGGCCGCATCCCGACTCACCGGCATTCCGAGGAGTGTTTCCTCAACCGAACCAGTCACACGCTGCGGGCAGACCCCGCGAACTCGCGCAGTCGAACAACCTCAGCCTTCGCGTTGGCGATCTGCTGATCGACAGCCGAACGCGCCGTGCCGCCCTTGGCGTTGCGCGAATCGATCGAACCGAGCGTCGTGAGCACTTCACGAACGGCCGGAGTCAAATGTGAAGAGATCCCCGCAAAATCGTCATCGGACAGATCCCACAGTTCGACATCCCGCGATTCGGCCAACTGCACGCATGCGCCGGAGAGTTCATGAGCCACACGGAACGGCACGCCTTCACGGACGAGCCATTCGGCGATGTCCGTGGCCAGGGCGAATCCGCGCGGAGCCAGGTAGGCCATCCGCTCGGTGTCGAACTTCAGGTCGCGACCATCCCGGTGAACGCCGGCAGCAGCAGCTCGAGGGTGTCGGTGGCGTCGAAGACCGGCTCCTTGTCCTCCTGGAGGTCCCGGTTGTACGCCAACGGCAGCGCCTTGAGCGTCGACAGCAGACCGGTGAGATCACCGATGAGACGACCGGACTTGCCGCGAGTGAGCTCGGCGACGTCCGGGTTCTTCTTCTGCGGCATGATCGACGACCCCGTCGAGTACGCATCGTGGAGGGTGACGAACGAGAACTCCTTCGTCGCCCACGCGATGACCTCCTCGGACAGACGCGAGAGGTCGATGCCGATCATCGTCGTGATGAACAGGTACTCGGCGAAGACATCGCGCGAGGCGGTGCCGTCGATGGAGTTCTCCACCGAATCGGTGAACCCGAGGTCGCCGGCCACGGCCTGCGGATCGAGCCCCAACGACGACCCGGCCAGAGCACCCGAACCATAGGCAGAGACACCGGCTCGCGCATCGAAGTCGACGAAGCGAGCGACATCACGCAGCAGCGGCCACGCATGAGCGAGCAGATGGTGAGCCAGCAGCACCGGCTGAGCGTGTTGGAGGTGGGTGCGTCCGGGCATCGGCGCCTCGGGGTGCTCTTCGGCCTGAGCGATGAGCACCTCGACGGTGTCGAGCACGAGACCGGCGACCTCACGAGCATGGTCACGCAGGTACATCCGACCCATCGTCGCGATCTGATCGTTGCGGGACCGGCCAGCACGCAGCTTCCCGCCGAGCTCGGGCCCGGCGATCTCGATGAGTCCGCGCTCGAGCGAGGAGTGCACGTCCTCATCGGACTCGGCGGCGACGTATTCGCCGGCTTCAACGCGACGCAGCAGCTCGTCGAGCGCCGAGTGCATTCCGGACAGCTCGTCATCGGAGAGCAGTCCCGCGTGGTGGAGGACCTTCGCGTGGGCCTTGGACCCGGCGATGTCGTACTTCGCAAGGCGCCAGTCGAAGTCCGTGGACTTGCTCAGCGCGGCCAGCGCATCGGCCGGACCGTCGGAGAATCGTCCGCCCCACAGGCTCAGTCGTTCGCTCACAGATCGTCCTTTCCCACCAGCACGGATGCGCCGGTCCGTTCATTGAAATGATGAAGCTCAGTTGTCATTGTTCCAGTTTTCCCTCGCCGAGGCGGCCGTCCGTCCCGTGGATTCCCCACCGAGACAACCGGCCCAGTTCCAGGCCACACCGACAGAAGTTCACCCTTCGGACAGCCCACCGGCCGCGTATTCGAGGAAGGTCTCGGCCAGTGCCGCTCCCCCGACCGCGGCATCGGCGATGACGAGCACGGTGTCGTCGCCGGCGAGCGTGCCGAAGATGCCGACCATCGACGACCGGTCGATCGCCGAGGCCAGGTACTGTGCGGCCCCGGGCGGGGTGCGCAGCACGACCGTGTTGTCCTGGGAGACTGCGGAGACGAGCAGCTCTTCAAGAATGCGCGGCAGCTTCGCGTCGAGGCTCTCCCCCGTCGACTGCTGCAAGGAACGGTCCCCGCCTTCACCGGGAACGGCGTACACGGATCCCGCTGTGGATCGGATCTTCACGGCCCCCACTCGCGAGGTCGCGCGACAGGGTCGCCTGGGTGACGGTGATGCCCTGCGTCGCGAGCGCCTCGGCGAGTTCGATCTGGGACCGCACGGATTGGCGGGTGATGAGATCGATGATCTTCTGCTGTCGGGCCGTCTTCGTCAGCGGCGCGCTGTTGTTCGTCTCGGTCATCATCGCTCCAGGAGGAAGGTCATGAGGGCCTTCTGCGCGTGGAGGCGGTTCTCGGCTTCGTCGAAGACCACCGAGGCGGGGCCGTCGATGACTTCGGCCGTGACCTCTTTGCCGCGGTAGGCGGGCAGGCAGTGGAGGAAGATCGCGTCGTTGCTCAAGCTCATGAGTTCCTGGCTGACCTGGAACTTCGTGAACGGAGAGGCCTCGTCGTCGCGTCCGGCAGAGTCCTGACCCATGGATACCCAGGTGTCGGTGACGAGGACGTCGGCGCCGGTGGCGGCGGCAACGGAGTCGTCGGTGACGGTGAGCGATCCCCCGGTCTGGGCGGCGAGTGCCTCGGCTTCGGCGACGATTGCGGCGTCGGGCTGGTAGTCAGCGGGGGCGGCGATGCGCACGTGCATTCCGGCGTTGACTCCGCCGAGGGCGTAGGAGTTCGCCATGTTGTTCGCCCCGTCGCCGAAGTACGTCATGGTCTGGCCCTTCACGTCGCCGCGGTGTTCGCGGATGGTGAGCAGGTCGGCGAGGATCTGGCACGGGTGGAAATCATCGGACAGGGAGTTGATGACGGGCACAGAGGAGTGCTCGGCCATCTCTTCGAGGCCTGACTGGGCGTAGGTGCGCCAGATGATCGCCGAGACCATGCGCGACATCACCTGGGCGGTGTCGGCGATGGATTCCTTGTGCCCGAGCTGCGCCTCACCGGGGTTGATAATGAGTGGCTGTCCGCCGAGCGCGGCGATGCCGGCGGCGAACGAGACGCGGGTGCGCGTCGAGGTCTTGTCGAAGATGACGGCGGCGGTCTGCGGGCCGGCCAGCGGGGTCCGCGAGTAGGGGGCGGCCTTGAGTTCGACGGCGAGGTCGAGGACTTGCGTCTGCTCGGCCGGACTGAGGTCCGTGTCCTTGAGGAAGTGGCGTGTCATGAGGTGTCCTTCGAAAGTCTCGGTGGGGCTCAGCCGGTGATGAGGCCGGGCAGGGCCTCGATGAACGGAGTGAGCTCGTCGGTGGTGATGGTCAGCGGCGGGGCGAGGCGGACGCGTCCCGGTGCGACGGGGTTGATGATGAATCCGGCCTCAAGCGCGCGAGCAGCCACGGCCTTCGAGTCCGGAACCTGAGCGTCGGCCGCTCCTGTTGCGCTGTCACCTGACGCACCGCCTGTCAGTTCGAGCCCGAGCAGCAGTCCCTTGCCGGTGATCTCTCCGATGCCGTCGACCTCCGCCAGCTGGGCCTTGAGCCAGTCGCTGACCTCGGTGACGTGGTCGAGCAACCCCTCCTTCTCGATGGTCTCGAGCACCGCAAGTCCGGCGGCGCAGGCGATCGGGTTGCCGCCGAAGGTCGTGCCGTGCTGACCGGCCTCGAGCAGCTTCGTGTTCGCATCGCCGACGGTGATGGTCGCGCCGATCGGCATGCCGCCGCCGAGTCCCTTCGCCGAGGTGATGATGTCCGGGGTGACGCCCTCGCCGATCTCGGGATCCTGGTGGGCGAACCAGGAGCCGGTGCGGCCGATGCCCGACTGCACCTCGTCGAGGACCATGAGCGCCCCGACCTTCTGCGTCAGTTCCCGCACCGCCGTGAGGTAGCCGGCGGGATGCGTCCGCACGCCGACCTCGCCTTGGACCGGTTCGATGAAGACGGCTGCGGTGTTCTCATTGATGGCCGCTTCCAGCGCTCCGACGTCGCCGTAGGGCACGTGGACGACTCCGGGAACGCCCGGGGCGAAGGGTTCGCGGTAGGCTTCCTTCGCTGTGAGCGCGAGCGCTCCCATGGTGCGGCCGTGGAAGGCACCGTCGATGGCGATGATGAAGGGCCGTCCCCCACCGGCGGCGCGGCGGGCCATCTTGAAGGCCGCCTCGTTGGCTTCGGTTCCCGAGTTCGAGAAGAACACGGCCGACCCATCAGGCAGGTCGAGGATCTCGTGGAGTTTCTCGGCCAGGCCGATCTGGGCCGGAGACGTGAAGAAGTTCGAAATGTGGCCGAGCGTCGAGGCTTGCTCGGTGATGGCGTTGACCCATGCGGGGTGGCAGTGGCCCAAGGCGTTGACGGCGATGCCGGCGAGCAGGTCGAGGTACTTCGTGCCCGCCGCATCCCACACGTAGGAGCCTTCACCGCGGACGATGTCGAGCTGCGGGGACCCGAACACCGGGGACAGCACACGGGAGAAATCGTCGCGCCACGTCTGGGCCTGGTCGGAAGCCTGCCCGGCCGAAGCCTGCGTACCCGTCTGATCACTCATGAACGTCCTCCGTTGCTGTCGTTGCTAGCGTTCAAACCGTCCGTCGGGGCCGCCTCGGCAGGGTTCGCCTGGTGGCCGTCGCCCAGTGGTGCGGGTTCGACGATGGTGTCCTCGACCATGGTGCCGATGCCCTCCGAGGTGAAGACCTCAAGGAGGAGGGAATGCGCCATCCGGCCGTCGATGATGTGGGCCTGCTTGACCCCGTGCTCGATCGCCTCGAGCGCCGCGGTCATCTTCGGGATCATCCCCGAATCGAGCGACGGCAGGAGTTCGCGCAGCTTGCCCGGATCGATGCGGGAGATGAGCGAGGACGTGTCCGGCCAGTTCGCGTAGAGGCCGGGTACATCAGTGAGCATGATGAGTTTGTGTGCCTTCAGTGCCTTCGCCACCGCCGAGGCGGCCAGGTCCGCGTTGATGTTCAGCGGCTTCCCTGCCTCTCCCCCGATCTCGGAGGCGATGGAGCAGATGACGGGGACTCGGCCGGCGTCGAGGAGTTCGGTGAGCACGGTGGTGTTGACCTGGGCGATCTCGCCCACCCGGCCGAGGTCGATCACTTCGCCGTCCACCTCGGCGGTCGTTTTGTTGGCGAGGAGGAGGTCGGCGTCTTCACCGGACAGGCCGATCGCGGCGTCGCCGTTCTGGTTGATCCGGGACACGATGTCGCGGTTGACCTGGCCGGACAGCACCATGCGGATGACTTCGGCGGCTTCCTCGGTGGTCACGCGCTGTCCGGCTTTGAACTCGGATTCGATGCCCAGACGTTTCAGCATGGCCGATATCTGGGGGCCGCCGCCGTGGACGACGACGGGGCGGATGCCGGCGAAGCGGAGGAACGCGATGTCGTCGGCGAAGGACTGCTGCAGCTCCGGGGAGACCATGGCGTTGCCGCCGTATTTGATGACGATCGTGGCGCCGGCGAAGGTCTTGATCCAGGGCAGTGCCTCGGTGAGCGCCTCTGCCTTGACTTGGGCGGCGGCGAGCCGGGCGGCCGTGGATTTCGTGGACATGTCTACGGGGGTGTTCATGAGGAGTAGGCGCTGTTCTCTTCGACGTAGTCGTGGGTGAGGTCCGAGGTCCACACGGTGGCGATGTCACTGCCTGCGTGGAGGTCGATGGTGACGTCGACGGTGCGATCGAAGGTCACTTTCGCGGGGTCTTCGTCGGGGCCCGACGCCGTGCACACTTGGACGCCGTTGATGATCACATCGATCTGGGTGGGATCGAAATCCGCCGAGGTGGTTCCCACCTGAGCGACGACACGACCCCAATTCGGGTCCTCCCCGAAGATCGCGGCCTTGAACAGGGCCGACCGTGCCACCGACCGGGAGACTTCGACGGCGTCGGCTTCGCTGGCGGCACCTCTTGTGGTGATGGCGATGTCGTGGTGGGCGCCTTCGGCGTCGACGTGGAGTTGGTGCATGAGGTCGAGGCAGAGTTCGCGCAGCAGGGTGGTGAATTCGTCTGCGTCGACGGCGGCGTCGTGGGCGCCGGAGGACATGAGGATGACGGTATCGTTCGTCGACATGCAGCCATCGGTGTCGAGGCGGTCGAAGGACTGGCTCGTCGAGGCACGCAGAGCCTGGTCGAGTGTGGTCTGGTCGAGTTTCGCGTCGGTCGTGATGACGACGAGCATCGTGGCCAGCCCCGGTGCGAGCATCCCCGCGCCCTTGGCCATGCCGCCAATGGTGTATCCGCTGGAGCCGGTGCGGGTGGAGGTCTTCGCGACGGTGTCGGTGGTCATGATCGCCTCGGCGGCGGACTGTCCGGCTTCGACACTTGTGTCGGCCGCGGCGACGAGTGGGGCGAGGTTGTTCACAATTGCGTCGCGGAAGTCCTGTCCGCCGACCCCGATCAGTCCGGTCGAGCACACGAGCACATCCTCGGCGGGGGTGTCGGTGCCGGCGTCGGTGAGGAGTTCGGCGGTGGTCTGCGCGGTCAGCGTCGTCGTCTCGTAACCGAAGTCGCCGGTGTAGCAGTTTGCTCCCCCGGAGTTGAGGACGACGGCGCGGGCTTGCCCGTTTGCCGAGGCTTTCTGGGACCAGAGGACGGGGTTGGCCTTGCACCGGTTGGAGGTGTAGACGGCGGCGACTGCGGTGTCGGGTCCGTTGTTGACCACGAGAGAGAGGTCTTTGGTGCCGGAGGGTTTGAGGCCGGCGGTGAGTCCGGCGGCGGTGAAGCCGAGTGGGGCGGTGACGCTCATGGGGCGACTCCTTCGAGGGGAAGGGCGGTGGTCTCGTCGAGACCGAGGGCCAGGTGGATGGATTGGATGGCTTGTCCGGCCGTGCCGCGGACGAGGTTGTCCAGTGCCACGACGACGAGGATTGTTGAGGCTCGTTCGTCGACGGTGAACTGGAGCTGCGCGACGTTCGATCCGGTCGTCGCCGCGGTCTGCGGCCACTGGCCCTCGGGCAGGACGCGGACGAAGGGTTCGTCGGCGTAGGCCCGGTCGAATGCAGCGGCGAGCTGCTCCTTGAGTGCGGCGGCGTCGAGGAGTCCTTCGGCATTTCGCGGTGCGGCTTCGCCTGCGTCGGCGGTGATGGTCGCGAGGATTCCGCGGGCCATCGGCACGAGCGTCGGGGTGAAGGAGATCCGAGTGGGACCGTCGGCTACGTCGGCACCGAGGACTCCGTTGAGGTTCTGTTCGATCTCTGGCACGTGCCGGTGAGTACCGCCGGTGCCATACGGCGAGGCATTGCCGAGGACCTCGGCGGCGGTGAGGTGCGGCTTGAGCGCCTTGCCCGCGCCCGAGACGCCATTGGCAAGAACTGCATTGAGCCCGGCCGGTGCAGCAAGGCCTGCTTGAATAAGTGGTGCAAGGCCGAGGGTCACGGCGGTGACATTGCACCCGGGCACGGCGATGCGCTTCGTGGACTTGAGTGCTTCGCGCTGCTTCGCGCCGGCGGCGGTGAGGAGTTCGGGCAACCCGTACGTCCAGGTGCCCTGGTGTGCGGAGCCGTAGAACTTCTCCCATGCTGCTGCGCTGATGAGGCGGTGGTCGGCGGCGAGGTCGACGATGAGGGTGTCGGGGCTCGTCTGTTCGAGTTCGGCGGCGATCTGTCCGGACTGGCCGTGTGGGAGCGCGAGGATGACGACATCGTGGCCGGCGAGCACCTCGGCGGTGGACTCCTGGACCACGAGGTCAGAGAATCGGGGAAGATGGGGTTGATGTCGGCCGAGTTTCTCACCCGCGGTGGAATGTCCGCACACCGTGGTGACGTTCAAGTGGGGGTGAGTGCTCAGCAGCCGGAGGACCTCTCCCCCGGCGTATCCGGTGGCACCGGAGACGGCAACCGTAAGATCGTTCATATGTATAACCATACCAGGCAATTAATTTATATGCAGGAGGCGTCATGACCCAGGCAGTTCGTGCGATGCAGGCCGGTGGACCGGAGGTTCTTGAGTTCGGTGAGATCGAGACTCCGAAGCCCGGCCCTGGTGAAGTGCTCGTCAACGTCGAGGCGGCGGGCGTGAACTTCATCGACACGTACCGTCGTTCCGGTGTGTACCCGATGGAGTACCCACATGTCGTCGGCGTTGAGGGCACCGGGTACATCGCCGAGGTGGGCGAGGGCATTGAGAGCTGGTCAGTTGGTGACCGTGTCGCGTGGCATGAGGGTCCGGGTTCATATGCGACGCAGGTCGTCGTGAAGTCTGATTTCCTTCTGCGTGTACCGGAGGGTGTGTCCGCTGATGTGGCTGCGGCGATGCCGCTGCAGGGTCTGACGGCGCAGTACCTCGCGACGAGTTCGCATGAGATCAAGCCGGGCCAGACGGCGCTCGTGCACGCCGGTGCTGGTGGAGTCGGATTGTTGCTGACGCAGATCATCAAGCACTTGGGTGGCAATGTCATCTCGACGGTGAGCACCGAGGAGAAGGCAGAGCTGTCGCGCAAGGCCGGCGCCGATGAGGTGTTCCTCTACGGTGAGGGCGTCGACATCACGGCGAAGGTCCAGGAGCTCACCGACGGCGAGGGTGTCGATGTCGCGTATGACGGTGTCGGCAAGGACACTTTCGATGCGTCGCTGGCATCGATCAAGCCGCTGGGGTCGATGGTGCTCTTCGGTGGGGCTTCGGGTCAGGTCCCGCCGTTCGACATTCAGCGCCTGAACTCCTCGGGCGGAATCTTCCTGTCCCGCCCGTCCCTGGCCTGGTTCGTTCGCAGCTCGGAGGAGCTGGCGAAGCGTTCGGCGATGCTCTTCAACGGCATCGAGCACGGCTGGCTCAACTTCCGCGTCGGCGCCACGTTCCCGCTGGCCGATGCGGCGGATGCGCATCGTGCGCTGGAGGGCCGTAAGACTACCGGCAAGGTTGTGCTGACTGCCTGATACAGACACGCAGACTGAATGAGGTCGGGGTTCTCCAAAATTGGAGCGCCCCGGCCTCACTCAATTGATACCGGCCCCGAGTCATGCGGACGGATTGGCTTTGCCCCACATCCACAGCATCACGTCAAAGACTCTCAACGTTGAGAGTTCGGGACGACCGATCTCAGCACGAAGCTTCGTGGCCCGCTCCTCAAGATAGTCGCCCTCAGCCTGGAACACTTCCCACCAAAGCCGCCACGAATCGCCTCGTCCAAGCCCAATCACTCGGTTCACCACTGCGTCTTCAATTGGGATGAGGTGAGGACGTTTGCGTGCCATAATTTTGCTCGTGGTCGTCGGCCCGATCCCCCACCGGCTGTCGCCCGGCCGATTACGTCGGAGAAGGTCCCACAAATCCATCGCTTTGGACTTCAAGCCCAGATGCTTTTCAAACTCTGACTTCGAGAGTGCACCAATGGCGACATTCGGGATTTGTTTAAGAACTCCATTGAAGACCGAAGACTCTCCACTGAGGATGGCGATACCGGCACGCGCTGGAACTCTGACAGCTAAAGTTTCAACTGAGTACAGATCCGCAATAGAGGGATGAGTCTCGCACGACCACTATGAAATGCTGTCCCAATTGCGTATTCTCGAAGCACCAGATCTTCAATTTCCTGATTGAGTCCGTCAAGCTCCTTCCGGTTCGCCACGGTGGCTTGTGAGATTGTCTCAACAGCGCCTCGCGTCTCCCGAACTTCGTCCAATTCCGGGAGACATCCATAGACGTTCGTACTTTCCGCGTGAAGATTGGCAGCCACTCGCCAGATTGGTTCATTTTGCATGGCTACTCCTCTGACAAAAACACAGGATCTAATCTCGCACCCGACAGCTAGTTTGCATTTTATGAGTCGGCACTGACACAGCTGACCATATGGAAATCATCCCGTACAAAATACGCTGACATGGAGTGAGTTTCGTTGACACAGTTTCGCTGGCTCGAAGCTGCTTTCTACACAAGTACACCGAGGCATATGCTCCGAAGCCAGGTCCTGGCCACGCGCTAGTCAACGTCGCAGCCGTGGGCATGCATTTCATCGACGCGCATTGTCGCCCGAGCCTCCATCCGATGAAATACCCACCTGTCATTGGAGTCAAGAGCACAGGATCCATCGCCGAGTTTGCCCCGGCGATGCCGTTGCAAGGCATTACACCGCTGAGCATCGCGACGAGTTCAGACGAACTGAAGCAGGACATACAGTACTCCTCCGCGCTGATGTTGACGGTGCCGGTCTTCTGCCGACCAAGATCAGCTGTCACCTGAGCAGGAATGCTTTCTCTGCGGTATGCAGCTACGAGAAGAGTGGTTGTCACGCATGGCCAGTACGAATGATTCGTTTCTCCATGACGAGAACGTCGACATCACAGCACTGGTCAAGGAGTCCTACTAACGGCGAGGTTGCGTGGCGCGTACGATGGAGTCATAAAAACGATCGTCGACGCGTCTCTCACGTCGTTCATCCGGCTCGCACTCATCGGCCAACTCGGTTGGACTACAAATTGGTTCCGCCCTTCGCCGTCCAGGTACTCAACTCATCGGGCCGCACCTTCCTCTCCTGTGCGTCGCTGGCATAGTTCGTCGGTTGTTTGGAAGAGTTAAAGAAGCGCTTGGGAATACCCTCAATGGACGTCGGACACGGTTGGCGCAACTTCGACCTCGGGGCGACGCTCGCGTTGGCTGAAGCCGCGAACGCGCTCTGAGCGTTGGAGGTAACCCAGATCCCCGGCAAGGTGGTCTAGACAGCGTGAACTCAAAATCTCCTCAGTCGCCAGTAAACAGAATGAACGCCAGCCAGCCACCACCTGACGATCGCACCTGCAACCTTTGCGACAGAAGGCGTAACACTTGGGAACCAAACGGGTAAAGACCGATGCGACACGTAAAAGAGTAGAGGCCAAGTAGACGATTTACTCCTGACACGCACTGGACCAGGGCATGTACGGTAAATATGGACCTGCCGGTTGGCGACAGCACGCATTTCATGGAGGCGGCTCAGAGTCCAAAGAGCTCCCAAAACCCCGGGTGCCCTAATTTGGTTACCCACCTTTCGTACCTATACTGCAACTATGACAAGAGAAGAGGTAGCCCCATTTGGGCACATGAGGCTCGCGGGCGGAAGATTCGAGAAAGCCGACGGACTGCCTGTCTCATCTGCAGCCGAATTGGAGCGGTACTCGAACCTCATAGGCGAAGTCGCCAGAGGCCTCTTCCTCAATGCGCATCCAGGCCGGAAACGTGTGCCCCGCGGCTTCGATGATTCTTTTGAACTCAGGCTCACTCGAATCACCCGCGGGAGTCAGATACCCGAGCTCGTGCGCCCAATTGACCCAAACCAAGCTACTCTGTTTGCCGAGATTGCCGACACCGATTGGCACGAAGAAGCGCGCAGACTGATAAACAGTGCCCTGGGAAGCATCACTGACGAAGACACGCTCCCTCCAGACTTCCCTCCCTCGGCATTAAAGCGCCTTGCACAGTTCGGCCGTGGCCTTCAAAAAAATGAAAAAATAGAGCTTGCGAATTCAGCGAACGATGAGCCGCTCGCGGTGCTCACAACTGAAACACGAAAGCGCATCCAACGTCTTGCTCAGCTCGACGAACTAGAAGTCGAAACTGTGCTGGTCGGCCAGGTGACTGGCCTGTCCTCAACTCCTCCAAGTGTCGACGTGACTACCAGCGACGGGCCTCACCAACGGACCATCAATGCGACTTTTTCAGACGACTCCGTTTGGGACGCACTGCGGACCCATCTTGGCTACGCATCCAAAGCACCATCGGTCGCGCTAAGCGTAATAGCAGTGCAAAATCGCTCCGGAGACATTGTCAAAATTACAGACATTATCCATGCCGAACCAGCACTACCGCCCTCATGGAATGATCGCCTCCAGCACCTCGCGGCTCTCAAAGCAGACTGGTTGTTTCCAGGTTCCGAAGCGCCTACTCCCAAAGTTATCGAACGAGTCGAATCGATATTACTAGCGATTTTAGACGCGGAGCTCACTGGCCCAGCAATCTATCCTTCTGGCGATGGCGGCATCCAACTTGAATGGCGCACCTCAACTCGAACCGCCGAAATTGAGATTCTCAACTCCGGAGTAATTGAAGCGATTTGGTACGAACAGACGCACGATGAAAACGGAGATGAGCTCACGCTGGACACCAACGATCCATACGCGGTAGCCGATTTCGTGAAAGGGGCAATTGATGAATGACGGCGGAGAAACTTTGGACGATGAAACTATTCTGACCGTGCAAAGTGAACTTCTATGGAGAAATGCACATCCAGACTGGATCGTCGACGGCAATTTGACCTCACAAGCTTTCCGTCCGACCCCAAAAGATCAGAAGAAACTTTCCAGTGCCAGAGAGTCCAAAGTGACTGTTGAGGACAACTACGAAGAGTACACTGAACGCTTCGGACTCACCTCTGCAGGAGTTTGGGCAGTCTCCGTTGAAGAGGTTAGTCAACAACGACTTCGCTCCATCTACGACGAACACTCTGATTCTTCGCCGTCTCCATGTTTAACTGGTCACACTTCAATAGATTTCACCTCTCTGACCGGCAATCAAGCGAAGCGGGTGGCAGGTCGACTACGGGACCAGGCAGAAGAACGAGGGAAACAACATCCTTGAACCAACCCCTCAGTGCCGAGAACCCAAGTGCCATTGAAAGCTAACAAAAAACGATTCGAATGTAAGTTACAGGACGTTCACAAATTGAACCTGAATTCAAGTCTCTCGCCGACCCTACCTACCGTACAGTTTGAGCTGACCAGCATTCATTTCAAAAGGCCTCCAAGTGATAACTGCATATCAAGCGGATCCTAATTCACTGTTTCAATTGGACGCATAAACCTACAAATCATCTCTGCTCAACAGCGACCGATCCCTCCAGTCATGACGACGCATTAGCAAAATACCCCCCCTAACGCCAATTCCGTCTTCTACCCGCATAGTGACTAGCGAACGAACGTGAAAACTGCTGCCATGTAGCAATATACGTCACTGGTTCTAGATTCAAGTACGTCAGGCTAAAGGACCTCGGACTCTTCCGAGTCGGACAATCAAGGAGTGCTACATGGACAAGCAAGATCTCGCGTCCAAGGTGTGGGCGATGGCCAACAAAATGCGCGGAAGCCTGGACGCCAACGACTACAAAGACTTCATCCTTGGCTTCCTGTTCTATAAGTTCCTCTCTGACCGCGAAGTGAACTTTCTTGTCGAATCGGGTCTACCCAAAGACCGAGTGGAAGAGGAACTTTCCGACCCAAAGAGCTTCGGTGCTACAGAAGTCAAGGACGAATTACACTATTTCATAGCACACGAGGATCTATTTACTACATGGCTGTCTAAAGGCAGCGATCTGCTCGCAAGTGATGTAGCCAACGGACTAAAACACTTCGATGAAAATCTCCACGGCAGCGGCAAACTACTATTCAAGAATATCTTTAAGTCTTTCCAAAATAGCATAGACAAACTTGGCGAAAACGCGTCAGTACAAGCAAGGAAACTCCGCCAGTTAATGAACATTATCAAACTGGTGCCGACAGGCAATAAGCAAAACTACGACGTCCTTGGTTACGTATACGAATACTTGATTGGTAAATTCGCGGCCAACGCTGGACGATCTGACGGAGAGTTCTATACTCCGCACCAAGTCGCCCTAGTGATGGCCGAGTTGGTAGCTGACCATCTTAAAGATCGTCAAAGTATCGATGTCTACGACCCAACGTCAGGGTCTGGCTCCCTGCTACTCAACATCGGAGAATCGGTGTCGCGTCAGACAAGCCGAAGCGATTTCATATCCTACTATGCCCAAGAACTGAAGGAAGACACATACAACATAACTCGAATGAATCTGATCATGCGCGGGATTGCCCCCGACCGTATCATTACCCGGCAGGCGGATTCCCTAGACCAAGACTGGCCCATCTTCGAAGACATAAAGAATCCGTCAACCTATAAATTGTTGCATGTCGACGCGGTAGTTTCCAACCCGCCTTATTCAGCTGAATGGGACCGCAACAGCAATTCTAGTGATCCACGTTTTGCCTACGGTCTTGCTCCCGCGAAAAAAGCTGATTTTGCTTTTCTATTGCACGAGCTTTATCATTTAAAGACCGACGGAATTCAAACTATAGTTCTTCCCCATGGCGTTCTTTTTCGGGGCGGTGACGAGAAGTCAATTCGTAGCAACCTCATTGAGAACAACCACATCGAAACAATCATTGGTTTTCCACCAAACATATTTTACGGTACTGGTATCGCAACCATCGTCGTGGTGCTTAAAAAATCCCGCGGCGATAGTCGTGGCGTATTATTCGTTGACGCTTCAAAAGGCTTCAAGAAGGTCGACAATAAAAAACGAGCTACGTGATCGTGATGTACGCAAGATTGTCGATACCGTTATAGCTCGACGGAGCGAACCTGGATATTCACGCCTGGTCGATCTTGATGAAATACGCTGCAATGACTACAATCTGAATATTCCGCGCTATATCGATAGCGCGGAGACGGTCGATTCCTGGGACCTATACGCCACAATGTTCGGTGGCATCCCGCAAACTGAAATTGATGAATTGGCGAATTTTTGGCAAGCGCTGCCTGGATTACGAGAAGCCCTCTTCGTTTCTGATAGCAACCCATACACAGAACTTATCGATGCCAACCACATTGGTGAAATCGTTTGTGAGCACGAAGTCACCCAGATGTTCCTTGCAGACTTTGAAAACGCGTTTAAGGGATTTAATGAGAAGCTTCGAGAAGATATAATTGACGGCGCGCTTTCTGTCGATCTGCATGTGTTCCAAGCCCGTTTGCGGGAAGACCTGTTCGCAAGGCTAAATCCAGTCCCAATTATCGACGACTATGAGGTTTACCAAATTTTCGCCGATCATTGGCAGATTGTTCAAGCTGATTTGGAGATCATACAGTCAGAAGGCTGGGATGCCACGCGTGTTGTGGACGAGCACCTAGTCATTAAGAAGAAGAATGGACAAGAGGAAGAAATTCCTGATGGTTGGAAAGGGCGTATCCTGCCTTTCGAAATAGTCCAGAGAAGTCTCCTTGCCAACGACTTAGCCGAGCTCAACCGTTTAAAGACTGCGCTGGACACAGCTGTGACTGCTCGAGATGAGCTTTTTGCTTCAATCAACGAAGACGACTATATCGCTGGAAATGTGTCTATCACCAACAAGGACGGTACAGCTTTCAACTCGACTGGTGTCACAAAGCGTTTGGATAATTTACTAGTCGACGTAACTTCACCCGAGATTGAAGCTCTGGAGGAGTATCGAACTTTGACCAAGGTCAAGGAGAGGAGACAGTTCGTTCAAGACCATCCTGAAGTCGATTGGTCGTCCCTTGAGTCAACGCAGAGTGGTTATCGGAAGGCATCTATCACCGCTCGAATTGCTGGATTGAAGAAACAGACTGAATTTGAAGAAGGATCACTTGAAGCCACGTTACTAGCTGCTGATGAAGCGCTGGCAGACATCTCGATCCTCAAAAGACAGGCTAAAGCGGCCGACGTTGCTCTACACGAAAAAACCAAAAGCACGGTCGAGAATCTGACCGATACCCAGATCAAGGATCTTCTGTACAGAAAATGGATTCTAGACTTCCGCGATGCGGCCAATGATGTCCCGGAACGTATGATCAGCCACCTGATCGATGCAGTCTCCAATCTCGGATCCAAATACGCAACCACGATGACTGACCTCAATGATGCTGTAAGTACATCAGAAACCCGATTGTCACATATGTTGGATGAGCTTACCGGCAGTGCACACGATAAGTTGGGGATGAACGCACTTCGCGAGTTACTGGGGCAAAAGTAGATGACACTGCCTGAGATTCGGTTCGGTGGATTCGAACGTAAATGGACTCGGCGCACGGTCCGAGAAATAGCCGGTGAAGTACGTGGCGGAGGCACCCCAGCTACTTCGGTGCCCGAATATTGGCAAGGAGAGATTCCTTGGATTCAATCCTCTGATACGAAAGAGGGCCAGCTATTTGGTCTCATTCCCAAGAAGGGCATCACAGCCGCAGGGATGGCTGCATCCGCTGCAGTGCGTGTACCTGCCGATTCAATCGCGGTAGTCAGCCGAGTTGGCGTCGGCAAACTGGCTCTCATGCCGTTCGAATATGCAACGAGTCAAGACTTCGTCAACCTATCTGGTCTGGGTGCAGAGCCAGAGTTCTTAGCTTACTCGCTTCAGTTGGCCCTCCGACATGCAGCCGCAAGTGCCCAAGGTTCCGTAATTAAAGGACTCACAACATCTGAAATACTCGATCTCGATTTGCTACTTCCCGAAATCACCGAACAACAGTACATCGGATCCTTCTTACGCGGACTCGACACTCTTATCGATGCACAGCGCAGCGAAACAGTGAAGTTGTTCAACGTCAAGCAAACGATGACGATCAAAATGTTCCCTCATACGAACGAGGCCGAACCTGAGATTCGGTTCGGTGGATTCGAACGTAAATGGACTCGGCGCACGGTCCGAGAAATAGCCGGTGAAGTACGTGGCGGAGGCACCCCAGCTACTTCGGTGCCCGAATATTGGCAAGGAGAGATTCCTTGGATTCAATCCTCTGATACGAAAGAGGGCCAGCTATTTGGTCTCATTCCCAAGAAGGGCATCACAGCCGCAGGGATGGCTGCATCCGCTGCAGTGCGTGTACCTGCCGATTCAATCGCGGTAGTCAGCCGAGTTGGCGTCGGCAAACTGGCTCTCATGCCGTTCGAATATGCAACGAGTCAAGACTTCGTCAACCTATCTGGTCTGGGTGCAGAGCCAGAGTTCTTAGCTTACTCGCTTCAGTTGGCCCTCCGACATGCAGCCGCAAGTGCCCAAGGTTCCGTAATTAAAGGACTCACAACATCTGAAATACTCGATCTCGATTTGCTACTTCCCGAAAGGACCGAACAACAGTACATCGGATCCTTCTTACGCGAGCTCGACACACTCATCACTCTCCGTCGCCAATTTCTGATTAAACTCGAGAATATTAAAAGCACGTTTCAGTCATTGATCTTTGCTTGACACGAAAGGCCCAATCGTTGAAAGGAAATCCGATTCAGTTCCGCGACGAGTCCGAATTTGAAGACGCTGTTATAGAAGCATTGACTTCGCGCCACGGTTGGAGCCCAGAGGTATTAACTAACTATTCAGAACGCGATTTAGTTCAAAATTGGACTCAGATCGTTTTCGAGAATAATATCCATAGAGATGGCTTGAATAACGTACCGCTCAACGAAGACGAGACGCGCCGGCTGGTCGACCAGATCGCACAAATGCGAACTCCAAGTCAAGTCTATGAGCTCATCCAGGGTAAAGAAATACCACTGAAGCGCTCCAACGAAGCCGATACAAACAACTGTGGGCAGATTGTTTATCTCAAGATCTTCGACCCTCGCCAGGTTGCTGGAGGAGCCAGTACCTACCAGATTGCCAAACAGCCCCGTTTCAGCAAACGCAGCATCGTTCAAAAAGACCGCCGAGGCGACTTCCTTCTGTTGATTTGGGGACTTCCCCTAATTCACGTCGAACTCAAAGGATCTAATCACGACACCACAGAAGCGATCGTCCAAGTACAAAAGTATATGAGCGAATCGGTCTTTTCTGGGTTCTTTAACGCCGTCCTTGTCTTTGTGGGCATGACCCCCGATGACATGCGATACTTCGCTCGCCCGAACAGCTACGAAGACCTCAAGACAGACTTCCAGTTCCGCTGGGCAGACCGCGAGAACGAGTGGTACCCGGATTGGACAGGCTTTGTTGCCAATTTCATCGGCATACCGCAGGCCCATCGCCTAATTGGCGACTATCTTATCGCCGACTCCGCAGACCATACCTTGAAGGTCATGCGGCCCTATCAAGCCCACGCTATTAATGCGATCTTGGACCGTATGTATTCGGTCAACAAGCTTCACCCAGATGAGTGGACCCGCAATACCCAGAAAGGAGGGTACATTTGGCACACAACAGGGTCGGGGAAGACAATGACTTCCTTCAAATCTGCAGCTCTGCTTCAACGTGACGATCTGTCCGATAAAGTCATTTTCGTGCTTGACCGAATTGATCTTTCAAAACAGTCGGCTGACGAGTACCTCGGATTCGCTGATGATTCGGTAGACATTGAACAACCGCGTAATGCTTTTCAGCTTCTTAAGTCGATGAAGAATGATCAACGCCTGTTGATTGTGACTTCACTTCAAAAATTGAACGTCTTGTGTAGCGAGGATTCGACTGTCAGCGAGTCTGATTTTTCGCACGTTCGCAATCAACGCCTACTTTTCGTCATTGACGAAGCCCACCGTTCGACGTTTGGCGAAATGTTTGCCAACCTCAAGAGGCGCTTTCCACATGCCATGTTTATCGGGTTCACCGGGACCCCGATTCAGGATGAGAACAAACGTAAGAATACCGTGACTGCCGAACTTTTCGGAAGCGAGCTTCATCGCTACTCAATCTATTACGGGTTGCGCGACGCCAATGTTCTAAAATTTGATACGAAACCCGTCGCTACCCTCAATTACGACCACTTACGCCGTAACATAGCGTTGGAGCGCGCGAGGGCTGCGAGCATCGCCGATGCTTTAGAGAACGATAAAAAGCGGGAGATCTATTTTCGTTACAACGACCCAAATCAAGTACCGTGGGCAGGATATTATAACCGTGACAGCGAAGGCAATAGAATCGCCTATGTTAAGGGTATTGAAGATTTGGCTGGGACTGAACCTTGGGATACCCAAGATCACCGGAACACGGTTGTGGCAAACATTATTAATGAGCAGTGGCCATCTCGTTCGTCGGGGGGAAAGTTTCACGCGCTCTTTGCAGTCAATTCTATCGAAGCTGCTATAGATTATTACAGAAAGTTTAAACTGCATAATCAGCAAGTCTCTGGCGTAAAGAGATTGAACGTAACTGCAGTCTTCACCGACGCAGACGAAAATTCGGAATTCAGCGTCGATCGCGGCTTGAGCGTGACAGAGATTCTCGAAGACTACAACGCCACATTCAATAAACAGTTCAGTCGTGAACGTTTTGATGATTTCCGAGATGACGTACGTAAACGACTGGCCCACAAAAATCCGTATCGCAGTATAGATTTCGACAAATCACAGCAATTAGACATCGTTATTGTTGTAAACCAGCTTCTAACCGGCTATGACTCCAAATGGGTTAACTCGCTATATTTGGACAGAGTGATGGCATACGACAACCTGGTCCAGGCCTTTTCTCGTACTAACCGTATCTTCGGTAAAGATAAGCCATTCGGATCGGTGGTTTACTACCGGCAAGTTCGAACGCTTGAACGTAACATCGAAGATGCTTTTGACCTATATTCTGGACACCAGGAGCAAGGGGTCTTTGTCGACTCGCTTCCAAGAACATTGCTCCAAATCAACAATGCTTTTATGGTCATTGACCAGGTTTTCCGTGCCGCGCGTATTAAGAATTTCTCTGAGTTGCCCACAGGTCTGGAGGAGCGTAGGCGGTTCGCAGTCGCATACTTGGACTTGGTTCATTCGCTTGACGCGGCTTTGATTCAGGGATTCAGCTGGGACACTTTGGCGTACGATTTTCCAGATAGCGGCAATGATACGGTTACGGTCGCACTGGACCGGGACATCTTCTCCGCCTTACAAGCTCGCTATGCCGACCTCGTAGATCAAACTGAAGTTGATCAGGAAGGTCAAGGGAACGACTCAGGACCAATCGCGTTCGACCTTGACTACGCGGCAGCGGCGCGGGACAGTCGACGTATTGATTTCAACTATCTTGATAAGAAGTTTGCGGACTACCGAAAGCTGCTAGCCTCTGACGCGATTGATGATGAGAATCGCAGGGCACTATTGGAAGCGATTCAGAGCTCATGGGCGAGCTTGCCCGCACAAGACCAAGAATTGTCTCGACAGATCTTGCGCGATCTTGAGGCTGGCAGGCTCGACATGCACTCAGATAAGACGTTACGCGAATATCTTTGTGACTATCAGGCTGACACTCGCGACGAATTTATCAGCAAGTTGAGTATTGCCACAGGTATTGAGTTCGACAAAGTATTGTCCCGAGTCACAACAGTCAACGGGAACGATTCGAGTCAAATAGATCAAGCTATGCGATATCTCCGTGATGCTGCTGATCTCTCTGTTTTCACAGAATGGCTAGAGATAGAAAAGGGCATTTTTACAACCCTGTTTGAAGCACGAGTTTATCTCAAGAGTCTCTTACGAACATTTCTACGTCAACCATTTGATGTCGAGTTTTGGCAAACTACTAACTTCGACCGTGACTAGTTCGGAACGTTCACGAATGTTTCTGGCGGATCTTCGAACGTACGCTGTGACGCTCTCCGCCGGTTGGGCCGCGGACACCACACTATCGCGGAATTTTGGAGCTCGTCGATGGCCCTTTCATGGATTTGTTCGGTTGGAGGAGCTGGGCATCGCTGGCCCAATGAACGGCCAGCGGCCGCGAGCCCCAAAACAATACGATGTGACGACCAAGCCGGTGTCGAGGGCCAAGGGATACTGTGCCATTCGGTCTTTATGTCTAAATGCAGTGAGTCTGGGAGCCAGTAACACCTCAGTGGCCACTGTGTACGATGGCCGAAGTACCTTGTGAAGTCCTGGAGAGGGCTACACAGAAGTCCTCCCACTGGTAACGAGCACTCACCGGGTGACGCTAACGATGTCTGGTTCTTTGCGTTCAAAGAGACGTTTGGGACTCACTTGTCCGTTCCAGGGCAGTTCTTGGGCATTAATTTGGATTAGGCTTCAGGCGTCCGTACTAAGTCGCACAAATATTCTGGACTGCCGTTGACAGCGTCCATCGGACTACTCGACTTCACCGTCTGATCGCAATTGGTTTGCTGAACGGGTTTTTGTGATCGCGCGCTGGAGAGGCGGCGACGATCCTTTGATTCTCTCAATCAGTCGGAGTTCCTCTGAACGTTTGGTGAAAGGAACAAGCTACTAGTTGGCAAATTGAATAGTTTAATTCGCCAGGTAGACGTGGTCCGATCTGAGCAAAACCGAGCTTGCTTTGCAGGCACCTAGTACTTGCATAGTTACTACAATTACGTGCTACGAGTGCTGCCATCGGTTCTTACGTGCCAATATTGCTGATTCCCGGATCCCTACACACACAACGGCATGTTAGCTACCATATATAGATGGGGAGAGGACGTGTCGACTTTGACCGCGGTATCGCTCGCTTGGCGTCTTATGCCCGGTATCATGGTCATGCCAACCCTAAGAACGTCGAGATTTGGCTCGGCTGGAGCATCGGACTTTGGGTGTCGAATTTGCGAGCAAAATTTCGTTCCGGTAAGTTGACTGACAGCCAGGTGGCAGAGGCCAAACGACTTGGTGTGAGATTTAGTCCCCCGTACCACGCGCTGAAACCAAGGCCACCGACGAGAGCCGAGCGTCGAGAACGCGACTATCTCAATTGTCTTAGTAAGCTTGAAGACTATTATCGCCAGCATGGACACATCAACGTCCCTCAGAATGAAGGCACGAACGATTGGCCCACCGCTGGCCGTTGGATCGCTCGCCTGCGTAGCGCTTATCGGCTGGGCACTCTGCCTACAACTGTCGTACGCGAAGCCACGAGATTGAACATCAATTGGAATCCGGGACGAGGCAAGCGCGTGTCAGGATGACGGGACGCTGTCACTTACTACTTCCTTGACGTCTGCTCGACCTCAGCCATAGCGATAAATGCCCGTGGACCTCATCTGGTCTTTTGCGTCATCCACCAGTGAGGATGTTTTGTCGCGTCGACACACATTTCGTGTTGTGAGTGACTCGAAAACGGCCCCGGAACACTCATGTAAGTGGGTGGCTCAGCGACTGGTGACGAAGTCTCGAACAAATGGACTGGTCTCGACACCTACCCGACCTTCGTCCATCAGGCGTCGCGAGTTTCCAATACACACATAGACGGGGCATCGTGCACCTTTGATTGACGGGCCACGTCTTCTCATTTGATTGTCCCTTGCATCATAGGACGCTGGACTTCGTAGATGGCACCCACTAGTGGCAGGTGGATGAGCACCTGGATCGGGGCAGTGCCGGCGGTCATTTGCAGTGCCTGATGGTAGACGGCCATCTGCCCGAGGTACTTGTCACGAATATGGTCGATCGGATCGGTTCCGGGGTAGGACTTGTGATCGACGAGAATGTGTTCTCCGTTGGGCAGCAGAATACGCGCGTCGATCCATCCTTGCATCACCTGTGCATCATCGTTGCGCAACGCGATTGGGGACTCCGTGACCACCTCCGCGCCGGGGTACGTCGTCTTAACCCATTCGTTCCATCGGTTGCCGACCTCGATGAGCAGATCCGCATTCAACACACCGTCGGCATCCCAGCGCGAGAGGATCCTCTCAGCTGCCGCACCCCTCAACTCATCCGTCAGCTTCGCCAACGGCAATCCCAAGTAGGCGTGGACTGCATCGCCGACCCGGTCCCAGTCCTTGTCGCCCCTCGCCACCAGCGGCTCCCCCAACTCGGCGAGAATCTTCACGTCCGCCTCAACTCCGTCTGAGGGCACATTGCTCGCGGTGAACCGTGCTGGCAATCCAGCACCTGTGGGCGCGGAGTTTCTGACGGGAATGTCTGTGCGGGCGAAGAATGAACGCGGCGGGCCAGCCGTATCAGTTGCCGATCTCTCTTCGACGTCAGTCGGGAAGGCACTGATCCGCATCGGCAGATCATGCACCGTGGTTCCGCCACCGTGGTCGCGCCGGTTGGCGATGCGCAGGATGCCATTCTCCTCGGTCGCTCCGACACTCTGGTCAGTGATCGTCGGCAGGTCCCACTCAAGGAGGTCTTCAGAAACAGACTTGGTGAGGACGTTGTCCTTCCCTGCAGGATCTCCGAACGCCACAATGCTGTACGTTTCAGCACGAGTGAGCGCAACGTAGAGCAGTCGCGCGGTCTCATCTTTTTCTGCCTGATTCGCGCGACTGACCGCGTCGAGGTGCCGCAATCGGTCCTTCAGCGGGTCGTAGCCTTTGAGCACGCGAGGCAGATACCGCAGAGCACGATTCGCCAAGGGGTACCGCGCGTCGAAGACAGATGCCTTCTCCACGGTGATCTCTCTGTGCCCATAGTCCTTATCTACAGGTACACCGACAATGACAACTGGCCACTGCAGACCCTTCGACTGGTGCATCGTCGTCACGAGCACGGCGTCATGGGCCGTCGTCTGCTCATAGGATCCGGCCGCCTCGGTGAGGTGATCGAGCAGGCCTGCCGGAGTGACCGGCGAACGCGTCTGTTCCGAAACGTCCGCATATTCACCGGCGATCTGGCACAGGGAATCAAGCGTTGCCAGACGGTTCTCCGGTGTCGTCCACGCTTTGATCCGCTGCGGCAGGTCGAGGGCATCGATGATGCCGAGCAGTAGGTCGACCGGTGAGTAGTGAGCAGCGTTGAGCGCCAGTTCAGATAGCGCTGCTAATGCCGGGTCGTTCCACCAAGTCTGGGGATGGTCACGCCGTTCTTTCTTGTCGACGATCCGTGCCGCGTCTTCGAACCAAGAGTCGTGACTGCCGTGGTCGGGCATGAGAGTGACGAGCTCGGCGAGCGCCACCGCATCGTTCTGGTCGACGACCGCGGCCAATCCGGCAGCGACAAACTGTCCTTCCCGCGTCGAGAGCAGATCGTTCGTCGAGCCTACCGCGCGAATGCCTCGTTCACGGAGTTGGTCGACGACCCTGGCCACCTGCGAATTCGTGCGGACGAGGACCGCGATATCGCCCTGTTTGACCTCACCGTCAGGCAGTTGGGGCGAGCGCTGGAGGAAGTCCTCGACTCCCGCGGCGATGGCTTTGCCCATCCGAGTGTCCGCAGAACGCGCCCCGCCCGTGGTTGTGGTCGGTACCCAGAGTTCGCGGCTGCCGATGTGGCGCAGGTGCTCCCGCTGTTCGGGGATCATCAGCTCCACTTCGTTCTTCTTCTGGTCGGCGAATACCGAGCTGAAGATCGTGTTCGACAGCTCAAGTGCCGGCTCAGTGGAACGCCAGGACGCCCCGAGGTTCTCCGAGGTGGCGGTGCCAAGGTCGGTCTTGCCCTCGATGAGTGCTGAGAAGACATCGTTCATCAGTTCAGGGTCGGCCCCGCGGAAACCGTAGATTGCTTGTTTGCGGTCCCCCACCCAAATGACTTCATCGACGAGGCCGGCGAGCTCCATAAAGATTGCCAACTGGATGGGTGAGGAGTCTTGAAACTCGTCGACGGCGAGCAGTTTGTACCTGGATGCCACCGAGTCTCGGACTCGATCATTGTTGCGCAGCAATTCCAGGGCGCGGACTTCCTGGTCGACGAAGTCCATGACGCCGAGGCTGTTCTTGTGCTCCTCATATGCCGACAGTGAGGTGATGGCTGTGTCGATGACGAGACTGATGAGTGCTTCGATGTCCGCATGGAGGGCGGAGTTGGCCAGGAGTTCGTCGGAGACGAGGCAAGCGCTCGAGTCTTCGAGGATCTGTTTCGGCACTGCGCCGGGGGCTTTCCCACCAGGCACAGCCGAGTACTTCGCATTGGCAATCTTCGCCCACGTTGACCAGGGGATCCGCGTGAAGGGGTCGGCCTCCTCGGTGCCGGTGTCGAGGTCCCGGAGGAAACGGTCGAGGGAGACGAGACTGCCTTCGACGTTCCCCTCACTGCGTTTCGTCACCTTGAGTCCCTCGGCCGGCGGTTCCTCACCGGCCTGGAAGCTCCGCAAAGCTTCGCGGAGCTCTTCGATGTCACTAGCCAGGGTGTCACGCCATTTCTGCCGTCCGTCCCCATCACCTGCGGGGAGGGCGGAGAGGAAAAGTGTCGCTGATTCGCGAGCCGATTGTTTGAGTTCTGCGCGAGTGTCGCCGCGCGTCTCTGCCACGGCCCTGACCAATTTGGACCAGATTTCAGGGCCATGACCGAATGAGTTCGCGTCATCGAGGCTGCCATTGTGACTGGTCCGGGCGAGCAGGTCACGGTGGGTGGCTTCCACCCCAGCGACGACCTCGTCGACGGCTGTGGTGAAGACGATCTCCTGTTCTTGCTCCTCGAGGACGCGCAGCTCGGGCGAGTATCCCGCGTCGATGGCGTATTCGGTGACCAGGCGGCCGGACATCGAGTTGATGGTGCCGATGAGGGCGGTGCTGATCTCCTCGGCGGCTGTGATGTTCCCATCGTCGAGGAGTCGCTTCTGCGTCTTTTCGACGAGGTCGGCTGCTGCGCGGACGGTGAAGGTGGTGGCGATGACTTCGCTGGCTCGCAATACGGGTTGACCGTCGTCTGTTGTCTGGGACAGTCGTTCGGAGAGCACTTCCGTCAGTCGGTAGGTCTTTCCTGAGCCCGCCGAAGCGGTGATGACGTGAACGCTCATGAGTGGTCCCCCGCGATGCCATAGATGAGGTTGAAGTTGCTGTAGGACTGGTTCTTGACCACAAAGAGTCGGCCCTCATCCAACTCATCCGCTTTGAGGGTCTTGAGCGCTTTGTCGACCTGTGTGTTCCTGGATTGGGGATTGGCGCCGAATTCGGCGTGAACGTCCGCATTCAGTGAGTCGAAGTGACCGGTGGCGATGGCCGAGAGTGTGTGTTCGATCGAGGATTGAATGAGCGGCCATAGTCCGGCAGGATCACCGCCGAGGCCGTTACCGTCATCGTCGAAACTGTCGGCTGCTCCGGCATTGTAGTTCTCGTCGAGGCCGGAGTCGGTCGAGATGAATCGTCCTTGTTTGAGCATGAAGTACGAGGTGAGTGGGTTGGCACCCGTCGGGGAATCGATGGTGCGTGAGTAGACGCTCAACTGGACGGCTTCACCGTCATCGATCATCGTCCGATAGCGCTTCTCATAGTTCGCCCACTTGAGGTCGATGATTGCCGGTCGACTGTCGCTGAACGCGCCTTCAAGATCGCGCTGTCCTCTCAGCCGAACGGTCATTGCTTCGCCAGCGACGGTCAGTACCCAGTCGTGGTCGAAGCCGGTTTCGGCGCCGACGATCGTAATGCCGCGATTACTGAGCGTGGTGAACAGATGAACCAACGACGCGGTTGCGGTGGACCTGATCGTGTTTTTACGTGCCAATTGCCCCGGCAGGAGCAGCTCGGAAGCGAACCGTGGGACTAAGCGGTCGAAGGTCTTCGCGATGTCGACGGGTGTGGTCGCCGAGTTGTCGCTGTCGTTCCTGGCCTGCACGAGGTATTCGACTACGGCGTGAACCAAGTTGCCGATCATGCGGTTGTCTGTGGGGATGTCGAAAGTGAACCCGCGGCTGAGGCCGAGGCCGCGTTCGAGTGTCCAGCCCAACGGGTCGGAGAGCAACTGGTCGATCTGACTGAAGGACAGCGTCTCCGGCAAGAGGTGGCGGAAGTCGCCTTCGAGGACGCGTGAGACTCTGTTCGGGGCAGTGAACTGTTCGAGGCTGTCCGTCGACGTCGGAATCGCCACGTCATCCAGTTGCCATGTCCCGTCTGTGATGAGATCCGCGACGGACCGAGCGACCGTCGGGTCGGAAAGCACAGTGTCGACCGATCCATTTGGAAAACGGTCGCCATCTGCTACGGCAATGTCTTCTGCCAGTCGTGAAAGTACGGGGTGAAGGGTCACCGGTTCGCCTCGGCTGGTTTCGGGGCAGAAGCAGATGAGGTTTGCAGCGGCGCGGAGACCGTCGAGTTCGGCGGCTTGTCTCAGTCGTTCTTTCTCTGTCGAGGTGGAGATCCGGACTCCTGATTGCGCCAATGCGTCGATTTCGGCTGGGTCCCAGGTCTCGTTCGCTGAGGTGGCTGAGCGCTGTGAGCACCACCAGACGACGGTATCCGAGCCTTCCGGGACTTCTGCGGGGCTGGTGACGACAGTCCAGTAAGCCGCTTGGGCATGGGCGTCGGAACGAGTCGCAATCGGTGCACTAGATTCTGCGATGTCGAAGAGCTCGCGGACTCGGATGGTGTTCGTACCGAGCCGGGAGATGGCGGCGCGGAAGGACGCGAGGTGGGTGGCCGCCTCGGCGATCAATGCGGTGGTGTCGTCCCGTGCTGTGTCAGCGATGCGGTTGCCGTTCAGTCTGCGCAGGCGTGTAGCCAACCAGTCCAATGCGGGGTTGAGGGAGCCGAGGTCGAGCTCTTCTGAGTCGATCGCTGGCGGCCTGGTACGCAGGAAACCGTCAAGTGCTTGCGCGGTTTCCCACGCTCGGGTGGCGATTTCGGAATTCTCGGCTGTTCGGCTCTTCAACTGGTCGAGAGCGCGCATCCACGCGGACTCAGGATCGTTGGAGATACCCGGTTCTTCGGTGAGGGCTTGCAGGAGCACCGACGACACTCCCTGCGGAACGAGCGACGTGGCGGGGGAAGTTGCGTCATTTGTGCCGAAGGAGAGATGCAGGAACTCGGCGACTCGACGGATATCGGTCGGGGGCAAGACAGCGCCGAGGAAAACAGGGAGTATCTGTGCGGACGGGTTTGCTGCGTTGGAGTCGGCGATTCCGAGCGTCGGCGCCTGTCGTCGTGCCAGCTGTTGGTCGAGGACAGTGGTGGCATCGCCGGCATGATGCAGATGCGCTCTCGGTCGTTCACATTTTCGAGGTACCTAGCGGCCGCCTCGGCGGTGGACCAGGTATCGGGGCCGCGCACGATGGTGAGTTGCGGCGTTTCCGTTGGTGCTGCGGACTCCGTGACGGTCACGCCTGCAGCTTCTACCGCGCCGATGATGTCCTGCCACACCTGCGGGAGAGTGTCCCTCTTGTCGCGCAGTTCGATCGAGTCGATTCCAAGCGGCCAACTAACTCCGTGCAGCCGAAGCAGCTCGAGCGTCTCGCGCACGTCGTCAGCACGACCGGGTGCCAGAGTTGCGGTGGTGTCATGTGGCGGACCGACCACGACGAGACTTTCGACTGTTGCCAAGGCGTCGAGTCGTGGGTGTTCGGAGTAGTCCTGGCCGTCCTCGTGCGGTTTCCAGCCGGCCTCGATCGCGTCGTCGCGCAGCTCGAGCAGGTGGTGGGCGGTGTTCCAGGGGTCGTTAGCGAACGACCGGCGATACCAAGGATGGTCAGCTTGTGCGAGCAGCGACCGGTATTGAGCGATGCGAATGGGGCGGTCGATGGTGGGTCGGGTCGTGCCCAATCGAGTCTGGAGGATGCCGAGCAAGCCGAGCGGTCCAGTGACCACGGTTGTGCTGGTGGTGCCGGTCGACCACGGTGCCCGATCGAGGTTCCATCCGAAGACGATGCGCATGTGTGGTCCTTCCCTCAGCCCATCCACGGCTCATTGCAGTTTCTTCACAGAGCGAAGTAGTAATCCCGGATGTACTGTGACATCAGCGCCCGACGCTCGTTGAGGAAATGCGAATAGTTCTCAGCGGAGGTGTTTCGAAGAGACTGAGGGACCGCGTTCTCTGCGAACGACGCTTCGAGTTCAGTTTCAGTGGCGATTTCGCCGAGAGTCAGGTTCCCCGACTGGATCTGTTGGTCGACTCGTTCGATGTACGACGCTGGTTCAGAATCTTGAATAGCGATGTTCACAGGCGTTTCGGTGATCGCGAAGTTCGCGATCTGGTTGTACTGATTTCGGTCTGTGATTCCAGATCTGACGAGGTAGTTCTTCGGGACCAGATGGTGGATGTCTCCACTTTCCTCGGTCATCTGGCGCACGGTGATGTGCTTGGACAGGAAGCCTTTGGCGTTCTTGTGGATCTGTGCGGCTCTGAACGTGTTGAAGTAGGGGCTGCGGGTGCTCGTCGTAATCATGTTCGACGGCAGCTCCACATTCCAGAATCCATCGGTGAGTTGTCCCCGTTCGATCTCGTCCAAGAGAGCAACGGCGCCCGTCTCTGCGATCTTGCGGATGTCTGCTTCGAAGCGGGTTTCGAACGACCCCGAGTACCTTCCAGTGAGCATCGACATGACGAACCATCGTCGAACGATCGACTTGACCTCTCCGTCGGTCAAGGTGCCTCCGGCCTTCAACTGGATGAACAGCGCGTAGGCGAAGTTGAGGGCGTTCTTGGAGCTGATCATCTTCGCAACGGTGAAGCCAGACGATTTGATGGTGAGCAGAAACTGCTGATAGCTGTACTGGTTGACGATTTCGAGGAGCACTTTCTCAAGTGTTTCGAACGACCGCCGGCCAAGTTCGTCGCTGAAGGTCCGCGTGTCGAAGTCACGGCCCGACAGCAAGCTGACCAGGGACGACATCCGGCCCCGGCCGAAGCCGCGCAGTCCGGCAACTCGAATGACATCGGTATAGTCCGGGTCGTACAGGTCGGACGTGTCATTGCGGAGCCAGGCAATCTTGTCCAAATAGCCAGATTCCGCAAATGTCTGATCGTTCTGCGCGATCTCGGTGTAGGCGTGGGGGTGTTTGGCCAAGTGGCAGAAATAGTCGATCAGCTTCCGCAGATTGGACCCGAATTCGCCGTGGCTGGAGATCTTACTCATCGCGAAGTCAGCGCCTGAGAGTGTCACCCCCTTGGAATTGATGCGGATGAAGATCTCTGTGACCGTGTTGATATCGAGGTCGTCAGCCAGCGTGATGATGCCGACCTGGGAATTGTGTATACCGGCCAGCTTCTCAAACGACTTCACCACTGACGTTTCGTCTGCCTCGGGGTTCCGCGACAGGTAGTGGTTGATCGAGCCGAATGTCGTTGCCGATGAACTCATGAATTCCGCGATGTCCGAGACCCATGCGTCATCACGGTCGAGGAACGGAGTCAGCGTCTCGAACTTCTCGGTCTGGGGATTGAACGCGATCTTGATTCGCTTCTTCGCATAGTTCTTATCGACGACTTCATGGCCGACGAGGGCAGCGGTCATTGCCGTAATGCGCTGTTGGCCATCGATGAGGATCTGTTTGAACCCAGAAGTCGAACCGTCTTTCAATCCGACATCCTGGCTCTGCCAGGTGATGAGGTAGCCGACAGGGTACCCGTTGTAGAGGGAGTCGAGCAGATCTCTGACTTTGGTTGACGACCATACGAACGGACGCTGCAGCTCCGGGATCGCGATCTGCCCACTTTTGACCCAGCTGAGCAGCGTATCGACCTGTTCCTGCCGCACCGTATATTTGGCCACTTTGGCTCCCTCGTTCCCCTAGCGGACTTGTCGTGTAACGCCTCACTCACACTACAACAGCGGTGATTCGACGGTGTTCCAAGCGGGTTGAAAGTGGACCGTGCCGATTGAACAATCACCTTTGGGCAGAGCCCCTTTCCACGTTGGGATTCGGGCGGCGATTCAGCGAAATGCTCAGGATTGCACATCAACTGCAATCGGCTCGGCAGCTGGCATTTCTGCACTTGAGCCGGACCCGAAACTGACAGGATTCGAAGAGCTTTTGTGCCCTGTCATTTCGATTTCGTGCCTGACAGCGTGAACAAAGTCAGACCCCAGCATCCCTTATGTCAGTGCTGACATCTACTGTTGTTTCAAACACCTGAAAAAGGAGCCAGCGATGGATGTTCGTGCTGTTAAGCAGACACCTGTTCGGACGTTGATCAACTCTGCTCACAGCATTGATGACCCGAGCGCCACACTGTCGCCCAGCGGCAACGGAGCCGTTGCAGCCAACGTGGTCAATGCTGTGCAGCCGACTCCCCCGGCCAACGATCATTTCATCAATATCGTCGTTTCTCGGCCAAGCATCGAAGTCAATCCTCACCTCTGGGCGTGGCAGGCCGAAGCGCTGGACGCCTGGCACCAGTCACGATGCCGCGGCGTTGTCGAAGCTGTGACCGGCGCGGGTAAGACGATGATCGGTATCACGGCAGCGTTCGAGGCGTTTCGTCAAGGGATCAAGGTTCTGGTCCTCGTACCGACCGCAGATCTGCAGACTCAATGGCAGCGCCGGCTGATGGAGACGCTTCCCCAGGCAGATGTTGGGACGCTTGGAAATGGGCGGAAGGATTCGCTCTCTTCTTGCGACATTCTGGTGGCCATCATCAATTCGGCTACTCGTGGCGATCTGCTGAAAGAGCATTCCGAAGGCCTGCTCATCGCCGACGAGTGCCACCGATATGCGGCACAGTCATTTTCAAAGGCGTTGCAATCTGACTTCTGCTACCGCCTTGGTTTGACGGCAACCTACCAAAGACCCGACAAAGCGAACACAAAAGTGCTTGATCCCTATTTCGGCAGCGTCGTATTCCAGATGTGGTACGACCGAGCGCTGTCAGACGCTGTCATCGCAGAGTTCGACATTGCGTTTGTCGGGGTCACTCTAACCAACTCGGAGCGCGGCGACTATCAAGTGGCAAGTTCTGCCATCAGCAAGTTCGGCATGTCGCTGAAGAACAAGCTGAATCTCCAAGACGTTTCGTTCGATCAGTTCATGCTGACAGTCCAATCCTTGGCCAAACGCAAGAACGATCCATCTCCCGTCGTGTTCATGGCTCGAAAGTATCTGGAAGCGGTCGTGAAGCGGCAGCAGGTACTTACCAATGCCAAGAACAAGATGAAGATACTTGAGGGCATTTCGCCGGTCATTGCCGAGTCGCAGGGAACTCTGGTGTTTTCGCAGACCGTCGATTCGTCGACTCAAGCGGCACACTTGCTTCAGCGTTCGGGTATCGAGACCAAGGCTGTCTCTTCGAACTCGAAGCCGCATGAACGGCGCGGTGCAATGCAGCTGTTTGCCAATGGATTGGCGAAGGTCCTGTGTGCTCCGAAGATTCTCGACGAAGGCATCGACGTACCTGATTCCGACCTCGCTGTCGTGCTTTCAGGAAGCAAGCAACCCCGCCAGACGATTCAGCGTCTCGGTCGAATCATCCGCCGCAAGTCCGACGGGCGTCACGGGCGATTCGTCGTCCTCTACGCCATCAACACCGTTGAGGACGAGACTCGGAACCGTGACCAGCAGTTCGGCGCGGTCATTCCTTCTGCGCGACGGGTCGCGGACTTCACCGAAACACAGATCCGCGAGCTGAGGAAGTTCCTGCGAGCGCCCGCACCTGAACGGCGGGAATATCCCACCTCGTCGGCTCCCGGAACTGATGAGTCGGGGGGCGAAGGCTCTTCGTGGAAGACTGCGGTGAGCATCGATGATTCGGTGCCCGACGCCGGCGAACCAAATTTAGTCAAAGCGCCTGAAACGCCCAACGTCGTCCCTCAACCGTTTGTCCTTCTCAAGGAAGTAGATGACGAGAGTGAACTGCCCGAGGTGCTTCGAACAGTACCCGATCCCGAGGATCTAGAGGCCCTGTATTTGAAGCAGATCGGACAGTATCCGCTGCTCAGTGCAGAAGAAGAGGCTGAAGTCGCGCAGCGAATCGAGGCAGGCTTGTACGCCGATCATCTCCTGGGGCTGGGTCGGTATTCAACGCGACGAGAACGCCATGAACTTGAGCGGGTTCGGGCCGATGGCCGCACAGCGTTCAACCAGATGGTCGCTTCCAACCTCCGCTTGGTCGTGTCGATCGCCAAGAAATACCCCCGTTCCAAAGTAGAATTTCTCGACCGCATTCAGGAAGGCAACCTCGGTTTGGTCCGAGCCGTACAGAAGTTCGACTATGCCAGGGGAAACAAGTTCTCGACCTACGCAACCTGGTGGATTCGTCAGGGTATCGAACGCGGCAATGCCGATTTCTCCAACACGATTCGCATTCCCGTTCACCTCGTCGAGAAGTTTCCCGAGTTCTGGGAATGTTGGAAGGACGACAAGTCACGTGCTGTCTGCGACCATGATCATTCGGCAGTTGAGCGGGCCCTTCGGATTCAGCCCCATTCGCTGGATGCATACCTCGATCTCCAGTGGGACGGGCACTACGCAGAGAGCCGAATGTCATTGGACGATCGCGTTGCCAACTCTGAGGTATTCACTGTTGATCCCGAGACGCGAGTCGTCGATCTAGAGTTCCTAGCAACAATCAACTCTATTGTGGACAAATTGCCAGCCCGCGAAGCCGATATTATTCGCAGTCGGTTCGGCTGGAACGGCAACCCCGTCCAGACGCTAGACGCCATTGGCATACGATTCAATGTAACGCGTGAACGGATCCGTCAATTGGAAAAGCTGTCGCTCAAGAAGCTAGGCGAAGAACTTGAGTCACATCCTTATCTCGAAGAAGTCAGAATCCCAGTTCCGACAAAGCCCAAACCTGTACTTCGACGAATCAATTCAGATGCGCCAATGGCGGAGGCTGATGGGCCATCGAATGAGAATGATCCAAACCCCGATCGCCTGGCTCCGGAAGGCCGCAAACCGCCTGAGCGCAACTTGTTGATGGTATTCGGCTCATAGCAGTTGCCCCGCTGCACCTTTCGACTTTTAGGTCTGGTACTTCAGGCAATGCATCCGCGATGGTGGTCCACGGCACTTCCTTTGAACCGCGCTGATTGGACGAACTTATATTTCTCCGGAGGCAAAGCTGTTCGTATGCTTGTGTCAAGGCCAAGAGACCAAAGGAGTGGCAAGGTGGCTGTTACCGCAGAAGAGATAAAGACCCTGGTCGAGTACTGCGAAACTCATCTCGGAGATCCAACACTGTGGAAGACTCCTGACGGGTATCCCCACAGCCTGGCGCTCTGCATCATCGATTCGATCTATTCGACCGGATCACACTATTCATCGGTCGTGAATGTCGTCGAACGGTACAAGAAGGCTGGTGGAGAACGACACGGCGCTCGAGATCTTGCCGAGTCTATTCGAGGCAAGGGTGATGCTCGCGCGTGGGCAACGACTGTTGCTCAGAATCTAAAACCTGCCCATACCAGACCCGGCGCACCGCTGAAAGCTGAAATTATTGAGCAGGCTGCCTGCCTCATGGTTCACCTAGTATCGATACCGTTCCCGACCTGGTCGACAGGGTCAGAGAGAAACCGCTCGACAACTGCGTGGTTCGCGGCTGGAAACGTCTACCGAGTCAAAGTTCCGGGGTGACCTACAGTTACCTTCTCATCCTGGCTGGCTTGCCCTCAGTCAAGCCTGATCGGATGATTTTGCGTTTCCTTGCAGACGCTTTGGGAGAGGCAACTGAGCTGAGTGTCACTAGAGCAAGAGTCCTGATGACTCAGACTGCGAAAGCGATGGATGTCGATCCCCGCGCGCTTGATCACATTGCATGGAGAGCCGCATCCGGTCGCGAGCTCGTCGACTAATAGGGCGAGCTGGAATTGCGCATCTACGTGGCAGACAGAATTCGAGTGAATTGATTGCACTATCGCATTTGTCGACGAAGAGAACGCCCCAGACGATAGTTTATGGATGTGCCTGAAATGAATGACTTTGTCACAGCCCTTCTGCCGTCACTGTCGAAGAGCCTGTCTGCAACTTTCAACATCTTTCGAGTGATGCATCACGGGACGCACGAGAAACAGCTGTCGAATGTATTTGCGTGGCTACTAGCAGCCGATGAGACCCATGGTCTGGGCGACAAGGTTCAGACTGCATTTGTGGAAAGAGTCAATGAACGCGCGCACAGCAGCGAACAACTACCGACTGCTGGATATCGTGTGGTGCAAGAAGTAGACACCCGCACGGGTGAGGACGGCGATCCCAACGATAGCATCGACATCGCCGATATTGTTCTATGGCGGGATGATGCGGCTCTCGTCATTGAAAACTACGGAACGTCCGATGGGCACGGGCATAGTTACCAGCAATATCTAGCTCACGGATCCGCAGGCGGGAGAAGTGCCGTGGTGGTCCTGCTCTGTCACCGTCACGAAGCTCACCTACAGAAAGGCGGCTGGGAACAAGCTTCCGTGGTGACTTACGCGGAAGTGCTGTCCGACCTCAAAGCTGGAGTCGATAGTGATTCGAAGTGGCGTCGCGAACACCCCGAGCAGATGTTCTTCATCAATCAGATGTACCAGCACTTCGTGAAAGGCCCGGAAACAGTGAATGTCACCGACCAAGTATCTTTCATCAAAGCCATGTGTGAGACCGGGGAATCAGCCCGGTACGGGTATCGACCGCGCGATCGAGCGACTCAAGAGTTTGCCGAATTGGTCGCCGAGCATGCGCGAAAGCAGTTCGAAGATAGCCGCGCGACTTTGGCCAGAGTGAAGGAGCGTTTACGCAACTACTCGCGATCGGTTCTCGTGGACCAGGTCAATGCTGCTCTTGAGTCTGGACTCGTAGAGAAGGTCGTAACTCGCTTTGTTGGACAGTGGGAATGGTGCGTTGAGTTGCAACGTACGGATTCTGAGCCGACTGTCTTTCTGGAGTTTGGGCCCACCGCGGTGGTTGAAAACAAGCGTGCCGATGAGGCAATTGATGAACCTGACTATTCACAGGTCTTCGTCACTCTCCACAACCCGGAAACGGGCGGGATTTCCAAGATTGCTCACACAGACGTGACCCTTGCTGAAGTAATAGCCGGCCTTGACCAGGATGACCTTCGTCTACGTGATGCTGTGTTGACGATCGCTCGAAGGAATACTTAGTCACGCGCTATATCGCGAGGACGGTAGACCATCGTCCTCACTGCGATCACGCTGACTGCGCACTAAGAAAATCGCGTATCGCAGGCAACTCACGCTTCGCCTGCGACAGCCCCATACGGTGAGCAGCCGCGAGCCGTGAGAGATCGCGAGTGCTGTTGTCGACCGGCATTCGGTCAGGCACGAAGACGTGCGCTTTGCCTTGCGCTTCGAGCTCGAAGATTCGCTCGCGGGTCTCGTTGTAACGCTTCCATCTTGTGAGCAATGCATCGGCTAACACCGGATACTTTCGGAAGATGCCACGATAGACGGCCGAAAACTTCTGCGGCTCCTTCTTGTAGTCACGTTCTTGGGTGAGGACGATGACGAACTTTTCGAAACCCTCGCGCTGGGCCTGGCTCAACGCGATTCCGCCGTCCTCCCCCATCGCACCATCAACATACACGTGCCCGTCCAAGTGAACCGGCGGCATGAGGCCCGGCATGGTCGAGGAGGCACGGACGCGGACCATGAGGTCATCGATATGCGGCGTGTCTTTCTTTGACCACACCACGTCTTCGCCGGACTCCGCGTCGAATCCGATGATCCTCATGTCCCCTGTGCTCGCCTCGTACGAGTCCCAGTCGAAAGGCAACGCCTCGTTCGGGCCACCAGCCTGCTGGTAGATGTACTCAGCGTTGAACATGCCCTGACCGCGAGCAAAGTACCGGAAACCACCAAATTGCTCGTCGGCAGCGAATTCGACGAACGAGCGGCGCGCCCTCCACACATCGCCTGACAGGTAGTTCACCGTGTTCGATGCTCCGGCGCTGATGCCGGCGACCCAGTCGAACGACAGTCCTGCTTTGAGCAGTGTGACGACCATGGCGCTGGTGAGCGAAGCCCGCATCCCACCGCCTTCGAAGATGAGTGCGGTATCGCTGATTCGCGTCGTCTCCACTGGCTCCGTCACTTGGCCTACCCGAGCCCTTCCCAAGTCATCCTCTGCCTAAGCGCCGGCGCAAGAACCAACGCTGCAATCACACTACCAGCAAGTAACATCCAGGCGCCGAAGTACGTGAAGAGTTTGAGCTCAGGGGCCAGGGCAGGTCCGAAGTCAGCGGCCATAAGGATCACTCCACCGAGGATGAGTGCGGTCGAGACGATCACCTGAATGAACTGCTCGACGGTCGAGACCAGCAGATTCTTGATCGTCGCAATGTTCAGCCCACTCGTTCCGACGTCGAGCGTGCCGTCCTGCAGGTGACCGGCAATTCGAGAAATCTGCCCGGGCAGCTCGGCGATCTGGGGTGCGGTCGCTGCCGCGTAGAGCGTCATCTCGTGCCGGTCGACTCCCAGTCCCCCGACCTCGCGCAGCAACGTCTTACCGTTCTGAGTTACCAGCGCCAGCAGGTTGAGTTCGGGTACCAGACGGGTGATCGAACCTTCGAGGGTGCTGATGGCACGGAACGCCGTCGCCACTGAGGCCGGCATCGGGAAACCGAAATCGACGACGAAGTCGATGAGTTCACCGAACAGTGCCGCCGAGGTCGAACCAGGAGCCCCGTCTCCGTACTTCAGCATAATCTGCCCGATCTCACGCTGCAGCTCCCGCAGGTTCACCTCACTCGGCGTGCCGAGCAGCTCGAGGATTGCCGCGGTCGCGGCTTGCGAGTTCTGCGAGTCGAAGGCCATGAGCAGTAGGGCGATTGCTCGGCGGTCGCGTTTGTCGATGCGGCCGACGGCTCCGAAGTCGACGAGGCCGGCACGACCCGCGCTGGAGACGACAATGTTTCCGGGGTGGAGGTCGGCGTGGAAGATGCCCTTTCCGAGCACCTGGCGGACGACCATGAGGAAGAGGTCCTGGGCGATCTCTCTGCGCGCGATTTCCGAGAGGTGGTCGACCACCTCGGCGCCGTGCGACAGAGGGGAACCCTCGACAAGGTCCATGACGATGACGAACTGGCCGGAGAGCTCCTTGTAAACGTGAGGGATATTGACGACCGAGTCGGTCTGCGTCGTCGACCGGCCGTTCTCATCGGCGAGGCGGAGCGCTTCGATGTGGGCGAGCTCGCCGCGGTAGTCGAGTTCACCCTGCAGGGAATCGACGAAGCTGCGGGCGAGCTTCGCGATGCCGACCTTGTTCGCCCAATCGGTGGTGCGATCGAGACGGTCGGCCAGGGTGAGGACGATATCGCAGTCTGCCCGGACCTGTTTGCGGATCTTCGGTCGCTGCACCTTCACCGCGACCACGTGCCCTTCCCAGGTCACGGCGCGGTGGACCTGGGCGACAGAGGCACCGGCGAAGGGTTTCTCGTCGAATTCGGCGAACACCGCGGCGACGGGACGGCCCCATTCGGCTTCGAGTTGGTCCTTCACCTCGGCGAAGGGAACGGGCTTCACTCCGGCTTGGAGGGTTGAGAACTCCTCGACGAATTCGTGCGGGATCATGTCTCCGCGAGTGGCGATGAACTGGCCGAGCTTGATGAACGTGACTCCCGAGGCGGCCAAGGCGTCGCGGGTGGTGGCGGCGATCTCTCGGAGGGAGACACGGAGGGTGGGGATTCTGGGTCGAAGGTAGCGGGAGAGGCCGAATTTGATCAGGATCTTCTGGATCTGGGCCAGGCGGTTGACGCGGCGGTACCAGGTGGGGATCTTCGGTGCGTTGCGGATGAGTGAGCTCAGAGTGCCCGAGGGCATGATGAGTTCGATCGCCAGGAGGACGAACATCTGGATGACGATGAACCAGGCGAAGAGCAGCAGGAAGACCATGATGGCGGGGAAGCTCATCGACAGGTTCGGGTATTGGTCGGATTCGGAGATGCCGAGGAGTTTGTACGCCTGGAGGGTGATAGGCCAGATGGAGAGGCCCATGATGAGGGAGACGATGGTGTTGCGGGCGGCTCCGGTGCCGGTGAGCATCATCCGCCGGACGAGGAATCCGACAATGAGCGCGCTGAGGACACCCAGTCCGATGGTGTAGAGGATCGTCACCCGTCAGCCCTTCCGTTGACTTTGTCCCTCGCGATCACCAGCCTAGTTGATCAGGATGCGACGTGAATCAGAGTTTGCGATGACTCAAATGGCTCGGTAGAGCTGAGGCGGAGATGAATCCACCTTTTCCGAAAGTCTTGCGCCCTTGGTTTGAACCAACCTAGAACGACCGTCGGCATCGACTCAACCAGGTGACTCTGGAGATCTTGTGTTCAGAAAAGTTCTAGGTGTTTCATCATCATAGATAATTACCCGTATACGTTCTGCAAGTTCCCTCCGGTCGCCAGCTTCCTCTCCAACCGACGCAACATCAAGAAAGCGATCCCGCACCGATTCAACAGTGTGCTGGTCAGCATCCTGGCGACGGTAAATAATCAGTTCGGCGCGTTCTTCGACCACTTCCCCAGGAGAAACCGAATGATCTTGAGAGTATGTCTGCCGTTTCGTGGCCCGCAATGAACGAACAATGTTTCGCCACCACCATCCATCGCTGGCCCCAAGCGAACACCCAAAAATGATAAATAGATCAGTTTGCATAAACTGATTGCGGAACAATGCGTGAGCCTGAGACCAATATGGCTTACTAAATCGGTCGAGAGGATTGCGCCTATTCTTGTAATTGTCGGGCGCGTCTATACCAAAGAGAAGTGAGCGAGGTGTACTAAGGATTCCGTGCGGGTGAACCACATTGCTAACCACGTAGCTCGAATATCCATAATCGGGCGGATGACCTGGCGCCCAATGACTACGAGGATCATTTTTAAATAAAAAGCTCGTATCTACGGTCCGGTGCTTCAATGGATCAAACTGCGCCTGGTCGAGATAAATGCAGTTGTCGAGCAAAGTTGTGTAGTTAAAATTGATAAACTGGAAATTGAAAAGATCGTAGTGATTGACCCTTTTAGGGAATTCCAGGGCCTTGAAATCCTCAGGATCAACGATATCGGCTAAAAATTCCGATAAACTCGAACTTCCCCACGAGTACCTCCGCGCATCTTCACCAATCTCATCCAGGAGGGCACTCGGCGCAACCATTTGTAGAAACTGGGCAAAAGCTGTCTGGATTTCCCTGAGGTCCTCAGCAACGCTTTCAATACGTCCCGGATTCCGTTCGAGGGCAACTGACAGAGCGTTTTCGATATCACTCCAGTTGGCATATCCTCCGTATTGACGGTGGCAGGCGAGAGCTTCCTCCATGCACTTAAGAATTTCATTGCCTGATCTGAAGTTCCGCATCTTCAGATAATGATAAAAGGGCTCATAACGAGAATCCGTCGGTCGCGAATAATCATGAAGAGCTTGAATATCAAAGCCATTTCCGACGAGGACCATAATATTATGTTGTCGAGACAGTCGGTCGAACTCGTCACAAGAGTATCTAGTAAATCCAGGGCCAAGACCACCTAGTTTAAGATCCTCATTCGTAGCGCCGGTGATCCATGACACGACAGTTTCCTTTCAGTTGACCGACCACCCGACATAAATCATACACTTCATTCTTAGATGAAACTAAAATGTCAGATGTTTTTCGGACGTCGCTCCCACCGTGGACTGTTTCGCTATTTGACATAGCTGTAGACACTTTCACTCGTTCTTCAGATACTGAAGGCTGCAAAAAACTGCCAGACAATGAAGCAAGGGACTGCAAGAATCACAGTTAAGCTTAAAAACTACCGTTAGTGAGGAACCCATTCACTCCGGCCGATGCTCGGCCATGACCTTCTCGAACAGTTCGTCGCCGAGCTTGTCGTACGAGGCGTCCTCCGGGTACCACTCGTCGAGTGAGGCGAAGTCACCCTTGTCGTCGTAACCGAGCTCGGACACGGACTTTGCCCATTCGGTTCCAGCGGTGCCCAGCGTCTTCGGCGCATCCGGAATCAAAGCCTTCTCGGCGGTCTTGTCCGACAGCGTCTTCGCATAGGTAGCCATCTGCTTCTGCACGTCATCGTCGAAAGGCTTGACCGAACCGTCGTTGTCCTTCGCCTGCTCGACCGCCTGCGCCTTCGCTCCAATGACGACCTCCATCATCGTGGAGAACGTCGTCGACATCGAATCGAAGATGACCTGCTGGTAGGCAACCGGCAGCTCCGAATACTTCTTGCCCGCCGTGATTGCGCCAGCCGACCGAGCGATGCCCGCGTCTGAGGCCACACCGATGTTCGGGGCGACCTCGAAAGTACCGGCCTCAACGTTCGGCGCCAGCTGTCCGAGGTCGCAGTCAACGGTTCCGCGCTGCAGCGCCTCATAGGTCTCCGGGAACGACAGCGACACCGGAGTCGCACCCAGATCGGTCACCTGCTTGCCCGCCGCGGCCGAACCGACACGCACCTGCTTGCCCTTCCAGTCATCGAGCGAGGTCATCGGCTTCGAGCACATCGTCGAATACCCACCGGCGGCGAGCATCGGGATGAGCGGGACGAGGTTCTTCTTCTCGAATTCCTCGAGCACCTCGGGTGTCTCCCACGCGGCCTGGACTCCGGCCGCGTTCGCCGCCAGATCGCTGGCCACCGGTGAGGACGGCAGCGTCGACATGGCCGTGCCGATCGCGTCGAAGGCTGGGTACTCGGCCGGGGTGTACGACGGCAGAGTGAACGCGAGGTCGACTCGGCCATCGGCCAGGGCGTCATCGACGTCTTCGTAGCTGGCGATCGCCTGTCCCCAGACGATGTCGACGGTGATCTTTCCGCCCGAGCGTTCCTCGATGGCCTTCTTCACGTCGAGGCCGTTGGGTGCAAGGATCGACTTCTCCGACATCGCCGACGGCTGGAACTTGATCGTCACCGGGTCAAGGTCGGCCAGAGCCTCATCGATTTCATCCTGGGAAGCGTCATAGGCGAAGCCCTCCCCCGCGGAGTCGCCCGAACCGGATCCGTCGCCGCCGACGGATCCGGCGCATCCGGCCAACAGTGCCAGCGAGGCGACGGCCGCAATGGCCTGAACGGGACGAGCAGCCGATCGGATGCGCTTCATGGGTCTCCTTTGAGCAAACGCTGAGAATTCCCTCCAATCATATGCCTGAATGAGGTGAACCTAACCATGAGTCCGCTCACACCCTGCGGCAGCCCCAGACGACACAGGGCACGGGTGGACGGGCCGCCTCGGCGAGGTCTATCCGGACATTCCCCCGCTGGTGCGGCTCATGAGGTCGGGCAGCCATTCGGTCATTCCGGGCACGGCGACCATGAGGACGAGGAAGATGACACCGACGGGCAGGAACGACAGCAGGGAGATGAAGATATCGCGCAGCGTGACCGTGGCACCGAGGTTGACCTCGGGGTTCTTCGCGATCGAGTGGACGATGTAGGGGATGATACCGACCGGCGGGGTGACCATCGCGAACTCGCCGAGGAGGACGACGAAGACTCCGAACCACAGCGGGCTCACCCCCATCGTTTCGAGGGTGGGCAGAAGGATCGGGATGGTCAGCAGCATCATCGACAGGGTGTCGAAGAACATGCCCATGACGATGTAGAGGACGATGAGGACGAGCAGGAATCCGATCCGCGAGAGTCCGAGGTCCGTGATGAGGCCGGTGAGGATGGGCGCGAGTCCGGTGATGGCGAGAAGGCTGGTGAGCATGGTCGCGCCGATCATGATGAAGAAGATCGCCGAGGTGGCCGCCACCGTATCCATGGCCGATTCCGCAACCTTACGCCACGGCCCATCGCCGCGTTTTTCCCACAGGCACAGCAGGAGTGAGCAGAGTGCGGCGGCGGCTCCGGCCTCGGTGGGGGTGAAGATGCCGGAGAACATGCCGCCGAAGAGGACGACGAGGATGACCGCGAAGCCCCAGATCCCGGTCAAGGAGGTGAAGCGGTCGCGCCAGGTTGTTGTGGGGCGGGTGGCGTTGCCTGGGCTATCCGTGGCGTTCGTTGGGTTCCGGGCGCCGGGCCGCGGCCGACGAGCCTCGGGGCGATGACGCCGAGGGCGAAGATGAAGGCAGCGAAGCACACTGCGAGCAGGATTCCGGGGACGGCTCCGGCCATGAGTGCGGGGCCGACGGGCACGGAGGCGATGCCGGCGTAGACGACCATGAGGATCGAGGGTGGGATGAGGTTGCCGGTCATGCCGGAGACCATGATCGTGCCGACGGCCATCCGTTTGTCGTAGCCGGCTTTGAGCATTTCGGGAATGCCTGCGCGTCCCAGGGCGTAGGTCATGCCGATCGTCGACCCGGTCACTGCGGACAGGCCTGCGCCGGCGAAGGTGGTGCCGATGCCGATGCCGCCGGGCAGCCAGGAGAACCAGTGGTCGGCGACGCGGTAGACCTTGGCGGAGAGTCCGGATTGGGTCAGCAGCATGCCCATGAAGATGAACATGGGGAGTACGCTCATCGTCCAGTCCGAGACGGCACTGAATGGGGCGGTGGCCAGGATGTTCATCGTCGCCGGGATCCCGGACACGGCGTAGACGCCGATGATCGACGGCACCGACAAGGCGATGGCCACGGGCACGGAGAGGAAGAGGAGGACGAGCATCATCCCGATGCACCAGACACCTCCGATGGCGGCAGTTGGGCTGGTGAAGAGGCCGACCAGGCAGACGGTGACGAGCCCGAACCCGACGGTCAAGACGAGTGCGCCGGGGCGTTCGCGACGGGAGCCATTCGGGAAGAGAGCCGTGGTGGGTTTCTGGGTGATGGCGCCGGTGATGCTCGCTGTGTTGGAGTCTTCTGGCGGCAAGGGTGCGCCGGTGAGGTCGGTATTCGCGTTCACTGCCCCTCCCCTGCTTCGGTGTTGCTGGTGTTGCTGCGTCGGAGGATGGCAACGGCGTCGAGGATGTAGAGCACCGCGAGGAGGACGAACACGATCGGCACGAGAAAATACACGGGCCAGGTGATGACGGCGGAGACGTCGGCGGTCGATCCGATTGCCGTGTTCTCCAGGGCTTTCATCAGCCCGAACCACGCGAAGGCCGCGGACACAAGAGCGCCAAGGATGCACGCGAAGACCGTGAACACTGCAGCAGTCGCAGGTTTCGCTCGTTCGACGGCCATGGTCACGGTGATGTGTTCCTTCTGCAACTGCGCAGCCGGGATCCCGAGGAGGGCGACGATCGGCAGGTACCAGTATTCGACGATCTCATTGGTGCCGTAGAGCGGGGCGTGGAAGAGCGACCTAGCTAGGGCGTGGGTGACGATGTGGAGCATCATCACGATGATCGCCGCGGCCGTGGTGATCGTCAGCCATCTATCGAGGACTTTGGTGAACGTGCTCATCGGGAGTCACTGTAGCCGTCGGTCAAGGTGCCGGTGGCGCCTGCACTGTTTACGGCTGGGGCGATGCCATCCGCGCCTGCCCCACCGCCGGTGACGTCGGAAGCTCGCAACGCATCGATCAGGTCGACGACTTCGGAGGCGTCAGCCAGACCGTCGGGGATCATCGCGGTGACGCGACGGGCGCCGGCCTCGGCGAGGGCGATGGGGTCGATACCCGGAATCTGAGAATAGCGGCGGGCACTTCGAGGGAGCAACGCGACACCGAGTCCATTGGAGACGAGTGATTGGATGGCGCCGGGGTTGTCGGTGATGTGCCGGGTTCGGGGTTCGAAGCCGGCGGTGCGGCAGAGGCGTTCGGCGGTGGATCGGCATCGCACGCACCCCATGATCCACGGCAGTTCGGCAACATCGTTGAGGTGTTGGATCTGTCCGGCTCGGTTCCAGCGTTCGGGTACGAGCAGGTCGAGGTGGTCGGCACTGAGGTCGACAGTCATATGTCCGGCCAGCTCAGGCGGGGCTTCGTCTTCGTGATGAAAGAGGAAAGCGATATCGATGGCACCGTCGTCGAGCATCCGCAGTGCTTCGGGCGGTTCGGCCTCGGAGACTTCGTAGGAGTGGTGAAGCGGTGAGTCAGCCTGTGTGCCCGCGTTTGCTTCCAGCCTGCCGAGTGCTGCGGCCAGTGGACCGATGACGAAGCTGGGGAATCCGGCGAGCCGGACATTGCGTCCGCCGAGGCCGAAGGCTTTCGCAAGGTCACTGCGCAATCCCGTCACCGAGGCGGCCACCTCGCCTGAGCGAATGCGAGCGAGTTGGCCGGCAGTGGTGAGTCGGATGCCGCGTGGGGTGCGATCGAAGAGGGTGACGTCGAGGTCCTTTTCCAGCGCATTCATGTGTTGGGACAGTGCTGGTTGGGACCAGCCGAGTTCGCGGGCTGCGGCGCCGATGCTGCCGGATTCGGCGATGGCGCCGAAGATGAGGAGGCGTTTGGGCTCGCCGAGGTCGAGAGCCTGCTCGAAGACATTAGCCATAAGTCCAGCTTATGTCAGAGCAGAGCGAACTGGGTCTACCGGAGGCAGATGATGCGCACCACACTGGAAGTAGTCGTCGTGAATTAACTGCTGATTTGAGGAGTGGGAGTATGCGCAGGATCGGTCTGCTGGGTGGAATGAGCTGGCATTCGAGCATCGAGTACTACACGAAGATCAATGATGCGGTGGCGAAGCAGCTCGGCGGTCATCATTCGGCGCAGATCCTCCTCGACTCGTGCGATTTCGCGGATATCCGGGAGCTGCAGGAGGCCAACGATTGGGCAGGTAATGATGCATCCCTGACGGCGACGGCGCAGCGTTTGGTCGATGGCGGCGCCGAAGCTGTCGCGATTGCCACCAATCTCATGCATAAGTGCGCCCCGGCGATCGAGGCCTCAGTCGATGCGCCTCTCATTCACATGGTCGATTCGATCGCGACGATGGCGAAGCGACAGGGATACTCAACTTTGGCCGTTCTGGGCACCCGATGGACCATGCTGGAGGATTTCTACACGGGCCGGCTCGAAGCGCAGGGTATCAAGACTCTGGTACCCGATGAGGAGACGTGCCTTGAGGTCGACCAGATCATCTGGGATGAGCTCACCCAAGGCATCTTCACGGACAAATCGCGCGCTCGCTATGTCGAAATCATGAACGACCTCAAGGCTCGTGGCGCTGACGCTGTGGCCCTGTCGTGCACGGAGATCGGCCTGCTAGTCCCACCGGAGACCGCTCCCCTACCGGCCCTCGACTCGGTCGATGCTCATGTTTCCGCAATCGTCGAGTGGATAATGGCGGACGAGCCTGTAACCATTCGGCATTGAACATCGGAGACTGCGACGATCGGAACGGTGATCGCCACGAGCCAAAACGCATCGGTCAAGAACGGTGCGCCTTCAAATGGAGTGTCCGACGCTGCCCCGCCGGCCGGCTTCGGCCGCCCTGACCTAACCTCCTTCGCGTTTTATCCCAATCGACTCTGATCGGGTCTGCTGATCCTCTCGACGAGAACGCAGCGACATCACAGCCACCCGACCCCGACCGTCCGGGAGGCCGGGACACGTCACATGGCCTGTGCTGCGGGCGTGTCGAGTGGGTCGTCCAGGGGCGACGCAGGAGCGGCTACGCGACGTGCTGAGAGGTGGTTCCAGTCGAGCACTAGCACACCGGCTACAGGCATGGCGATAGGTCAGGAACGGCGTCGCTCCCTACGCAGGAGGGAGCGCAGAGTCTCGGCGTTCGCGTAGCCGACCCGTAGCGCGATCTCGGCGGAGGTGAGGTCCGTGGTTGCTGAGAGGTGCCGAGCTCGTTCGATGCGAAGCCGTTGGACGAAGCCGAGCGGAGTGAGGTTGAGCGCCGCACGGACTCGTCGTTCGAGTGTGCGCCGGCTGGTGCCGAGCGACTGCGCGACGAAGGCGACGTTGAACGGTTCGTCCAGGCGGGCGCGCACGAAGCGTTCGAACTCGACGACGATCGGGTCCTCGTGCCGGAGATGTTCGTAGGCGACGAAGGCCGCCTGCGACGGACGCTCGTCGATGATGAGGAGCTTGGCGACGTGTTGGGCCAGGTCGGGGCTGATCGATCGCACGAGTGAGAGCGCGAGGTCGATGTGGGCGAACGCGGCGCCGGCGGTGACGAGGTTCCCGTCGGCCACGACCATGGTGTCGAGATCGAGGGCGACGGTCGGATAGCGCTTCAGGAACTCCGGCCCCAGGAACCAGCTGGTCGTCGCCCGCCGATGATGCATCCGTCCGGTCTCGGCGACAGCGAACACGCCGGTGCACGCCGCGGCGATCCGGGTGGTCGCCTCGTCGAGGCGCCCGAGCGAGGCGATGACCGAACGAGCATCTCGGCTCTGGAGGGCGTCGTTGGTAGCGGCGGCCGTAAGGGTTCCAAGCGCAGGGACGACGACCACGTCGAATTCTGCGGACTCCGACAGCGGGTGGTCCACCGACAGGGTCATCGATGCCGTCGTGGCCACTCGCCGTTTCGGTCCGAGGATGGCGAGTTCGATCGGGTCGATCCGCGGGTCGACATCGCCGCGGGCTCCGTCGGCCACCCGCACGATGTCGATGATCGACGCGATAGCCGAACCGAAGCAGCCGTCAATCGCGATCAGTCCAATACGCATGACGTAAACAATAGCAATACTGCCGTATACGCCACTACCCACCGGCCCTTGCTCGTCATAAGCTGAACTCGTCACACGAAGAAACACGACTTCAAGGAGAGTCCCTCATGTCAACACCCGCATCACTTCCGTATGCCTTCGTCGCCAAGATCGTCGCGGCCGATGGACAGCACGACGCGGTCGCCGATCTGCTCGCCGACGCTGTCGCACTCGCCAACGAAGAAGTAGGAACGATTGTCTGGTTCGCGGTCAGGACCGACGCCGACACCTTCTGGATCTTCGATGCATTCCCCGACGAGGCCGCTCGCGACGCCCACGCCAACGGCGCCATCGTCGCAGCTCTGATGGCCAACCAGCACCTCCTCAGCGCAGCACCCGAGATCCTGGCTGCCGACGTCCTCGCGTCCAAGCTCCCGTAGTCCGCCAACGCACGAGACGATCGCGCCCCGCCGAGCCCGTCGCCAGGTCGCGACGCAACGCCATGCTGCGTTGCCGAGCGGTGCGAGGCCTATCGGCACACGCACAGGATGGCGGCCGCGAGCGCTCAGCCGGCGAGGGGTCCGTCGCAGAGGAGAGCGACGTCGGTGTCGGGCAGAGCCGTGAGGCCAGCGCATCGCTCGACCACCAGAACAGAACAGCCCCTGCCTTGCGTTTCCGCAGGTCAGGGGCTTTTCGCCGGAGCCGCCTGTCGGAATCGAACCGACGACCTAATCACGTCGGCTTTGCGTCTATCGCTTGATGCGTCCACTGGGCGAACGAGCCGCTGACCTGCGCACACGCCGAGCGTGGGGGACGCTGCCATCCGGTGGTGACCGACGAAGACCGACCAGTACCGATCGTTTCACCGGAGCTTGCGGCGGCGTCGAAGCCGAGCAAGCTCCATTCCTCTAGCTCACCGCGCCCTCCTCCTCGCCGGTCCCGTCGTCGAAGACGTTTCAGGGGTCTTCTCAGATGACGGTGTAGGTCGGCCGGGCGCATCGGCCGCCGCGGCAGAGGAGATCCCGGACGCGGTCACGGTGATGGATCCCTTCCACATCGTGCGCCAGGCCGGTGACGCCCTCGACAGGTCGCCGCGCGGTCCAACTCGCAATCCACGGGCACCGTGGGTTCAGGGACGACCCGCTCTAGAAGTCGCGGCGCACGCTGCACACCGGCACGGACCTGCTCACCGACAAGCAGAGAGACAGGCTACGCACGCTGTTCGTTGATGACGCTCACGTCGAGGTCGAGGCGGCCTGGGGTGTCTACCAGCGCATGATCGCTGCCTATCGCCACGAGGACCGGCAACGTGGCCGCGAGCTCATGGAGAAGCTGTCACCGACCTCAGCGCCGGCGTCCCCAAGGTGCTCACCGAGCTCACCACCCTGGGCCGGACCCTGAAGAAGCGAGCCGCTGACGTGCTCGCCTACTTCGAACGACCCGGCACCAGCGACGGGCCGACCGAGGCGCTCAACGGACGGCTCGAACACCTGCGCGGCTCCGCACTCGGGTTCCGCAACCTGACCAACTACATCGCCCGGAGCCTTTACATGCCCGGAGCGACCCTAATCGTTTCCAACCATTCACGCACGCCAACGGCCGAGCCGGACCGCATCCGCATGGGGCCCGCCTCGATGCCCAGCCCAAATCTGATTCGGCTCATCGCCGCGCTGCACGCTGTCGTGAAGGTCACGCCCGTCAACGAGTTCGCTCACTCGCCGAATCCCGTGGAGCGCGTTGACGAGCCATGCTTCGTGCTCGATAAGCTCCTCGGGCCGCACTCGACGCAACTCGATCGGAACCGACCGAGCGCGAGCCTCCTCGAGGATCACCGCCGAGGTGACTCCCGGCAGTGCGCCCAACTCCGGGTCCTGTGCACAGAGCGTCTCTTCATCCCACCACAGCAGGCTCGTCGTCGCTCCCTCGATGACGTACCCGTCCCCATTGATGAGCAATACCTCGTCACAGCTGTACTGCTCACCGGCGTCCTCCCGCACACGCTCAAGCAATGCGATGTCCGGGCCTTTCCGATTCGGAGTGATTCGCGGGTCGGAATATGGCGGGATGAGAACCTTCAACTCCTGCGTCCGAGTCGGTGCTGGTCGCAACCGGAATGCCAACTCACGTTCGGCGTCAGGAGAAACGTCGAGGACATCTACGCGCGGGAACCACTCCCCCTTCGCCGGGATCTTCTCGACCACTGCCGCCCAGAAATCGTCGGTGATCACATCACCCATCCCCACCTGCGCAGCAGCATCACCGAACCGTGTCCGATGGAGGTCGAACGCTCGTACCCGCCCGTCTTCAACAAGCCACGAATCGGCGGCCATCAGTTTCGATGAGCTGATGTCCGTCGTAGGCTCCTCGAAACGGTGATCCTGTTGATTCCACAGCCACACGTTCATCGCTCAACTCCACCCGAGTATTCGGCCACAGCGGTATCGGTCGGTCCGGCCTCCTCGGCGGGAATCATGGTATGAAAGCCACCATCGCATACTTGCTCAGTCGAACGGATGCGCGTCCCCCACGCGGACGGATCCTCCCCATGAACGACCACTTCGCCGGGGAACTCCACTCCACCGAGCAGCCTCAGCACCGGAGCCGCCTTCACCACTGTCTCCTCGTACTCCTCCTCGGAATCCGAGAGCGCAACGATCGCTCCGCCGACCCCGTAACTCAGAGTCTCACCCTGAACGACGAGCGTGCGGATGACGACGCTGAGATCGACGGCACCGCCGAGCGAGAAATACCCGACTGCTCCGCTGTACACCCCACGCGGGCCGGCCTCGAGCTCTTCGATGGTCGTCATCGTCCGCAGCTTCGGCGCCCCAGTCATCGACCCTGGTGGGAACGCCGCCCGCACACACGCCACCGGACTGGCGTCCTCAGCCAAGCGTGAACTCACTGTCGAGACCATCTGATGCACCGTCGCATACGACTCGATCCCGAACAGCGTGTCCACCTGCACCGATCCAAGCTCGGCCGTGCGCCCGAGATCGTGCCGCACGAGATCGACGATCATGAGATTCTCCGATCGATCCTTCACCGAGGCGGCCAGCTCCGCCTTGATCGCTTCGTCCTCGTCCGGGTTCGCTCCCCTGGGGCGAGTGCCCTTGATCGGCTTCGACTCGACCCGACCGTCGGCACCGATGCGCAGAAACCGCTCCGGCGACGTGCTGAGAATCGCCGCTTCACGCGTGCGGATGAACGCCCCGAACGGCGTCGGATTGTCTTCGCGCAGCCGCAGATACATATCCAGCGGAGTTTCGTGCGGGTTGGCGGTGCCTTCGAGCATGTTCGTCAGGCAGACTTCGTAGGTCTCGCCATCGGTGATCTTCCCTTGCACTTGGTCGATGAGGTCGAGGTAGTCGTGCCGACTGTGCCGTGCCTCGAGGGCTGGATTGCGCCGTTCCTCTGGGGTTGCGGTGTCGGCCTTCGCCGAGGTGGTCCGGCGTTGGTCAGCATCCCTGACTTCATCGGTGGGGATCGATGCGATCCGTGTGCGTGTGTGGTCGAGCCAGACCTGGTTTGCGGCGTGGCCAGTTTGGTCGTCGGCCTGACGCAGTGCCAGAAGGTGAATGCTATTGGTGTCGTGGTCGATGACCAATGCGCGATCAAGGAACATCATGACGGCGTCAGGCAGGTCGGAATCGTGCAGGTTCGGCGAGCCGACCTCGGTCTTGAGCTCGTAGCCAAGGTAGCCGACCCACCCGAGTCGGAATTCGAACGGCAGATCGTGGCTTAAGGCGCTCAAGCCGGGAAAAGTGGATTTGATGCCTTGCGCTTCTGTTCTTTCGCCGGTCACCGCAACGGTCGCGCTTGCGAGTTCGGCTTCGAGCCAGTCAAAGAATCCGGACGACTCAGTCACATTCTCTGACTCGTCACCGGCCGAACGCACTTCGACTACCCCTTCCGGCACAGAGCCAGTCGCTACTCTGCTCAGCGGACCGGTCGGCGCACCCATGATCGAGAACCGGGACGAGTCATTGCCAGGTAAATTCCCGTCGAGCCAAACGGCCTCAGGTTCGTCACCGAAGAGCTCGGCGAAGAGACGTTCGTCGGTGAATGTCTGAGGGAGAACATCGGTGTCGAGAATGTAGTGGTGCCGATCGTCAGCAGGGTGGGGAGTCGCTTCGGACCGATTGAGCGCTGCGCACGTCCCTGCAAGGAGGTCAGATTTCGAGACAATCTCCTCGCCATCCCACGCCTCATTGACCGAACCGTCATCCTGATGCTCAGTCCCCCGGTTCCATGCCGCAGTAAGCTCGGCGAATTTCCGCAGCAGGGTCCGAGCCTCATCGGAGGCGATCGATTCCGGATGGAACTGGACTCCCCATTGTGGCCTGGACCGATGCCGGAGCGCTTGGATGACTCCGTCTTCGGACCACGCTGTTGCCTCCAAACAATCGGGCAAGTCGGTCACTGCGAGGGAGTGGTACCGCACCGCCGAAAACGGCGAGGGGATCCCGGCGAACAACTCGGTCTCGGTATGCCGGATCGCCGAGACCCGACCGTGTCTAGGCTCCGGAGAGTGCACCACGGCTCCCCCGTGCACATAAGCGATGCCTTGATGGCCGAGGCATACGCCAAGTACCGGGATCGTGGAATGCTCGATCACCTCGGCGCAAATGCCGAAGTCTGCCGATCTTTCTGGTGTTCCTGACCCAGGCGAGATGACAACATTGTCGAATTCGTCGAGCACGCTCATCTCGAACTCAGCCCAGTCATTGGGCACAAGCGTCGGCGCGCACCCGTTCACCTCTGCGAGGAGGTGGAAGAGGTTGAGCGTGAACGAATCCGCATTGTCGATGAGCAACGTACGAACCACAAGGGCCTCCTCGACAGAAACTGATCGCCATTGCGACAACTCAGAATTGGACTCAGGCTCGAACAATCGATGCGAATATTGACCTCAGTCTGGTTAATCGATTTCGACCAGCGTTCTGGTTCTCAGCCCCGAGGCGCAAATCGCTTAAGTCATTCTCTGAGTATGGACGATAACGGGTCAATTCGAGCGTTGCCCGCTCGACCAGGCACCGAGCCTGCCGAACAACATGCCCATCTGATTCTTCGTAATACTGCTGAACATTCAAAAGGGATCGGTGCCGCACTTGTGCGGCACCGATCCCTATTGGATTGCGCGTCGGGCAAAATGTGGTCTAGTCGACGCGTGTTGAACTACTTGACTTTGACGAATACCTTGTCGGCAAACATGTCAGGGCTCACTGCGAGCACGCCTGACTCAGCGTCCTCGCTCGGTATCTTGATAGCGATGGACCCCTCCGTGGACGCGCCTTTGTAAAGCGTCTCGGCCTCGTCTAGCGCATTCGGCGCTATCACCAGGTCGTCGAGACCGTCGAAGGTGTTTCCACCTGCCGATACGTATTCAACGGTCGACATCGGCATTGACCCGCCCGGCTCGTCGCCCTGATAAGTCAGCTTGACGTCGATCACCATGTACTGGTTCCCCGACTCCGGCTTCTCATTGAACTCGTCAGCAGCGAGAACCTCGTCAGTGGCGTCCAGCGTCACATCGGTGATCGTCATATCCCACTCATCGGAGCTGATCTTGGTGCCGATTGCATAGGGGTTTTCCCTAGTGCCTTCTTCGGCCGAGTCATCTCCTTCTTCGACTACCGCGTTGTCAGCTTCCTGCGCAGGCGCTTCGGCGGAGACATCATCGCTGAACGCTTCGTCGAACGATGATGCCACTACAAAAAAGAACACGAGGATTCCGACAATAGTTCCAACCACCGAAATGATCAGAGCAGCAATAGAGAATCCCTTCTTGCCTTTCAAAAAGAAGGAAATGATCGAAAGCAAGAAAGCAATCGGAAGGAGGATCCATCCGACAATGAGCGCGCCTGGAATACAGGCAAAGATGAAACCGATCAACGCAAGAACAAAAGCGATGATGCCCATCACATTCTTGCCGCGCTTTCGCCTGGTCTGGTCGGTCGCGGGACCCTGACCACTACCATTGCCATAGGCGTAGGTTCCACCCTGATGTGGGTAGGCAGGCTCAAATGCAGCGCCCGACGGCTGGGCGTACTGAGGCTGCTGAGCATGAACGTTCTGCTGGTGCGGCCTATTATCTGGGGATGGGTTCTGGCTCATGTCACCTCGACACTAGAAAGTTGAAACTAGAACCAGAATAGAGGACGGCCGAGGTGACAATTGACCAATCGGATACCACTACTGCAATGGTTACGCAAACGTTATCAATCTACTACAGACAAGACTGAGAAAGTTTCACAAACTTGCACGCGGTGAATGTTTCCGTGAATTTAACTCCCGCAAAGGCGCAAGGGTCAACTACAGCGACTTCGCCTGTTTCCACCGCGCCTAACTAATTGGGCACGGCGCTTCGTCAGCCGAGTACGAGGCGACGATCCGGATCTGACAGACCATCGGCCGCCTCGGCGAGCAGCGACTCCTCCGAATCCGCACCGGCGCGGATGTACCGTCCAGTGAACGCGTCCAATGTCCCCGAGGCCAGAGCCAAGGCGAGACCCGTGACCTGTTCGGGCGAGGTCCAGTCATCGCCCTGACGGAAGTCGTGGACAGGCATTGACTTCGTCATCGCGGTCTCGACGACACCGGGTGCCATTTCGAAGATGCGCAGCCCCTTGTCGTGACCAAAGTGAACAACCGAATCGGCGATGCGGAACAGTGCCGCTTTCGACGCCGAATACACGGCGTACGCGGGAGTCCCCTGCGCTCCCGATCCCGAGTTGAGGTCGATGATCCTGCTGGGACGTCCGGTCGCCTCGGCGCCCGCCATCAGAACGGGTGCAACGACATTAATCATGAGCGCAACCCCGGTGACGTTAGCGTCGACGACGCCCTTGAGGCTCTCCGGATCGGCATCCCACAGTGGCCCTTCGGTCGACTCGATGCGCCCGGCATTATTGATGAGCACCTGCAGACGCTTCCCCGTCGATTTCTCGAGTTCAGCGACAGAGTCACGCAGCTGGTTCACCACAGTGATGTCATCAGTGCGCAGACCGACACCGGTCACCGTTCCCCCGGTCGATTCAGCGATCTCTTCAGCCGCAGCTTCCGCCTTCTCCGCCGAGGTGGCCGTGACGATCACGTCATACCCGGCCTTCGCGAACGCCTCCGACAGGTGACGCCCGATTCCGCGGGCACCGCCGGTGATGAGCGCGATCGTCTCGGACGGAACCGCTGTCGCTTCAGAGGCTCCGCCGGTCGTGGGCATGTTGGTTCCGTAGGGCAGCTTCTCGGACATGATCGGGACTCCTCGGTGTTGGTCGGGTGCGGGTGGTCAGTTGTCCAGGTGCGCGGAACAGGTGCTCACGCCCGCGCGTTCGGTTGCTCGCGTGCTCGCTGCTGCGATGCTCGGAGCGAATACAACAGAACCCGGTCGAACCACTGTAACGGTCGACCGGGCTCTGTTACGCACTGTTCTCAGCTGCGGACTTCAGCGCCGTGACGCTCGGCGGCCAATTTCGTCGCCGCTTCACGCATCGCCGAGGCCTCATCGGCCTTGAGCGTACGATCCGGGGCGCGGAAGGTCAGGCGGAACGCCAGCGACTTCTTGCCCTCGGGCAACTGGTCGCCGGTGTAGAGGTCGAAGGTCTCGAGCAGTTCGAGCTCCTCCCCTGCACCTTCGCGCAGCGTCGCAGCCAGAGTCTGCGTCGCAGCTCAGCATCGACGATGAGCGCCACATCCTGACGCGACACAGGGTACGTCGACAGCGCACCGTCCCAGGCGCGCAGATCCTCCTGAGCCAGCAATGCGTCAAGATCGATCTCGAATCCGACCGTCCGTGCCGGAAGGCCAAGGTTCTCGCACACCTTCGGGTGCAGCTCACCGGCATGGCCGAGAGTCTGACCGTCAGCGAGGATAAACTTCGCGGCCCGTCCCGGGTGCCAGGGAGCGATCTGGTCGGCTTCGACGGTGACCTCGAGGCCGTTCGTTTCAGCGATCCGGCGGACCGTGTCGATGACATCCGTCGCCTCGGCCTTACGGCCCTTGCCCCAGACGCCGGGCATCTCGGCATTGCCGGAGATGATGCCCGCGTAGTGGTAGGGCTGGTGCGGCACCGAGGCGTAGATCTTCTCGAGTTCCGCCTCGGTGGGGTGGTATCCGGGCAGGTGACGCGGCCCGGGGCCCTCAGGCAGACCGGCAGAGGTGGACACGAGTCCGGCCTCGAAGAGTGCGACGTCCTTCGCTCCGCGGCCCTGGTTGCGAACCACGAGGTCGACCAGCGTCGAGAGCAGGTTGGTGCGCATGAGCGGCAGGTCTTCGGACATCGGGTTGGCCAGGCGCACGTGCTTGCGACGCACATCATCGGCCTCGAGCCGCAGCTGATCGTCCCGTTTTTCGTTCGTGAACGGGTACGACAGCACCTCGGTGAACCCGTCGGCGGCCAGCAGGTTCGAGATCCGACGGCGGGTCTTCTGCGCCACTGTCAGTCCCTTGCCTGCCCTGGCGGCAGGCTGGATGGATGGGATGCGGTCGTAGCCGCCGGTACGGGCGACTTCCTCGATGAGGTCGACAGCGTCGGTGATGTCCGTGCGCCAACTGGGCACGGTCACGGCCAGACGGTCCTTGCCGATGACATCGATGGTCGCGCCGATGCCTTCGAGCAGTCCGGTCACCTCGGCGGTCGTGTACTCGACTCCGACGAGCGAGGCGACGCGCTCGACCGGAAGTTCGATGACGGTCGGCTCGGGAGCCTGCCCGACCTGCGTGGTCGCAGGGCTGAGCGTTCCGCCGCCGAGTTCGACGAGCAGGTCCGCGCACCGACGTGCGGCCACAGGCCCGAGCCTCGGGTCGACGCCGCGTTCGAAGCGACGCGAGGCCTCAGAGGACAGTTTGTGACGACGTGAGCTGCGGGCAATGGAGATCGGGTCGAAGTGTGCGGCCTCGATGACGACGTCGGTCGTTCCCGAGTGAACCTCGACGTCGGCGCCGCCCATGACTCCGGCCAGGCCGATGATCTTTCCACCCTTGCCAGAAGCACCAGCACCGCGGTCGGTGATGAGCAGATCCTCGGCATCGAGCGTGCGCTCGACATCGTCGAGGGTCGTGAACTTCTCCCCCGCACTCGCACGGCGGACGACGATTTCGTCACCGAGCAGCGCAGTGTCGTAGGCGTGCAGAGGCTGGCCGAGTTCGAGCATGACGTAGTTCGTGACATCCACGGTCAGACTGATCGGACGCATTCCCGCCTGCTGCAGGCGACGCTGCATCCAGAACGGAGTCTTCGCCTGAGGATCCAGACCGGTGACCTGCAGCGCGGTGAACTGATCACAACCGGCCACCTCGTTGATGGGGTTGTTGTCCTCGATCGCAACCGGGAATCCATCGTCGGTGGCAGCGTTGGTGGGAGCCACCTCGGCGGATCCGATATCGGTGAACTTCTGCCCCTTCATCTGCGCATATTCGCGTCCGATGCCGCGCATCGACAGCTGGTAGCCGCGGTCGGGGGTGACGTTGACGTCGAGGGTCACCTGATCGAGGCCGAGCAGCCGGATCGCATCATCGCCGGGCTCACCGGTCAGGCCGAGGTCAGTCAGGACGATGATGCCGTCGTGGTCCTCGCCGAGGCCGAGTTCCTTGGCTGAGCAGATCATGCCATCGGACTTGTGACCGTAGGTCTTGCGAGCAGCGATCTTGAAGTCACCGGGCAGGACGGCTCCGGGCAGGCAGGCGACGATGAGGTCGCCGGGCACGAAGTTGTGCGCACCGCAGATGATGCCGCGGCTCGGGCGCTCCTCGCCGGGCTGCGGGTCCTTCGGATCGTCGAGATCCTCGTTGTGTTCGGGGCCGACGTCGACGCGGCACCAGTTGACGGTCTTGCCGTTGGAGTGCTCTTCCTTGACGAGTTCGAGCACGCGACCGACGACGAGGGGCCCGGTGATCTCGGGTCCGAAGAAGTCCTCTTCCTCGAGTCCGATGGACGCGAATTCGGCGGCGAGGGCATGGGGATCGGTCTCGGCTGGGAGATCGACGTAGTCGGCCAGCCAGTTCAGTGGGACGCGCATATCAAGCCTTCATTCCGAAACGGGCCGAGAAGCGCACATCGCCTTCGACCATGTCGTGCATATCGTTGATTCCCTCGCGCAGCATCAGGGTGCGCTCGATGCCCATGCCGAAGGCGAAGCCCTGGTAGACGTCGGGGTCGATGCCGGCGGCGCGCAGCACGTTGGGGTGGACCATTCCGCAGCCGCCCCATTCGATCCAGCCGGGGCCGCCGACCTTGTTGGGGAACCAGAAGTCCATCTCCGCGCTCGGTTCGGTGAACGGGAAAAAGCTCGGGCGCAGACGGGTCTTCGACTCGGGGCCGAACATCTCGCGGGCGAATCCGTCGAGGGTGCCCTGCAGGTTGGCCATGGTCAGCCCCTTGTCGATGGCGATGCCTTCGATCTGGTGGAAGACCGGAGTGTGCGTGGCATCGAGCTCATCGGTGCGGAAGGTCTTGCCCGGACACACCACGTAGAGCGGCACACCGCGCTCAAGCAAGGAACGCGACTGCACCGGTGAAGTGTGGGTGCGCAGGACGAGGCCGCTCGGGTGGGTCGACGAAGAACGTGTCCTGCATCTGTCGAGCCGGATGGTCGGGCCCGAAGTTGAGCGCATCGAAGTTCAGCCACTCGGATTCGATCTCGGGACCTTCGGCGACCTCCCAGCCGAGGCCGACGAAGTAGTCCGCGGCCTGTTCCTGGATGAGGCTCAGCGGGTGGCGAGCGCCGAGGCGGCGACGGTCGGTGGGCAGGGTGACGTCGATGGCCTCTTCGATGAGCACGGCCGCATCGCGTTCGGCTTCGAGCTCTGCCAGACGTGCGTCGTGGGCCTGCTTGACCGCTCCCCTGGACTTGCCGACGATCTTGCCGGCGGCGGCCTTATCGGCCTTGTCGAGTGAGCCGATGGCTCGGTTGGCGAGCGCCAGAGGGGCTTTGTCGCCGGTGTGGTCGATCTTCGCCTGCTTGAGCTCGTCGAGAGTCGTCGAATCCGCAAAAGCCTTCAGTGCCGCGTCGACGGCCTGCTTCACGGCCGACTCGTCCAAGGGGTCGAGTTGGTCTGTCATCAATGTCCTTTTGTCCGTACTTGCCCGTAGCTGCGGGGACGTCGTTTCTCTTCGCCTGCCAGTCTATCGCTTCCCCTGCCGGGATCTGGGGCGGCGTCCGCTGGGTGGGTGGGCCGCCTCGGTGCCGGTTGTGTGCGGTCGGTCATAGGGTTCGAGCCGACAAAAGCGTAGTGTCGGGCACATGACGACACAACGTGCATCAGATGTCATGGTCAGAGCCCTGGAGAACGAAGGCGTCGAGCGGATCTTCGGCCTTCCCGGCGAGGAGAACCTCGACTTCGTCGAATCCCTGCGGAACTCATCGATCGAACTCATCCTCACCCGGCATGAGCAGGCGGCCGCGTTCATGGCCGCCACCTACGGTCGGCTGACCGGCAAGCCCGGGGTCGTGCTTACGACTTTGGGGCCCGGCGCGCTCAACCTGGCGACCGGGGCCGCGTACGCCCACCTCGGCGGGATGCCGGTCATCATGATCACCGGCCAGAAGGGCATCCGCACGGCCGAGCAGGCGGCGTTCCAGATGGTCAACACGGTGGCGACGATGGATCCGCTGACGAAGGTGAGCAAGCAGATCAGCTCGGCGGCGATGATTCCGACGATGGTCCGGGAGGCGTTCCGCGCCGCTCAGGCCGAGCGTCCGGGACCGGTGCACCTCGAACTGCCCGAGGACATCGCGGGGATGCCGGTCGACGGGTTCGAGCTCATCGAACCGCATACGAACAGTCGGCCCGTCGCTGGGGACACGGCGATCGCGAACGCCGCGAACGTCATCAAGGAGGCGAAGCACCCGCTGCTCATGCTCGGTGCGGATGCGTCCCGGGCCTCGTGCGGTGAGGCTCTGTCGCGTTTCGTCGCCGAGATGCGCATCCCCTACGTCACCACGCAGATGGGCAAGGGATCGGTGTCGGGGTCGTCGGATCTGTACATGGGCACGGCGGCCCTGACCTCCGGTGACTATGTCCACGACGCGATCGATGCGGCCGACGTCATCGTCACCATCGGTCACGATACGACCGAGAAGCCGCCGTTCACGATGGATGAGACCGGGCCGACCGTCGTCCACATCGGGTACCGTCCCGCCATCGTCGAGCAGGTGTATTTCCCGCAGTTCGAGGTCATCGGAGACCTGGCGCCGTCCCTGGACAAGCTCGCCGAGGTGCTCGGCGGTCCCGTACCCACCGCCGAGGCGCTCCTGCCGATGCGCGATGAGATCCTCATCAAGATCCACGAGGGAGCCGATGAGGAACGGTTCATCCCACAGCGGATCGTCCAAGAGGTCCGCGACGTGGTCCCGACCGATGGGATCGTGGCCCTGGACAACGGCATGTACAAGATCTGGTTCGCCCGCAACTACCGCACGACCAGGGCGAACACCCTGCTACTCGACAATGCACTGGCGACGATGGGAGCCGGGCTGCCCTCGGCGATCGGGGCGAAGCTGACCTACCCGGAGCGTCGTGTCATGGCCGTGGTCGGCGACGGTGGGTTCATGATGAACAGCCAGGAATTGGAGACCGCTGTCAGACTCGGTCTGGACCTCGTCGTGGTCATCCTCGAGGACAACGCCTACGGCATGATCCGCTGGAAGCAGGCCGCGGACGGATTCCCCGACTTCGGGCTGACCTACGGCAACCCCGACTTCGTCAAGTACGCGGAGTCGTATGGGGCCACCGGCACCCGCGTCGATGATGTCGACAACATCAGCGATGCCCTGGAGGATGCGTTCGAGTCCGGAGGAGTGCACGTCGTAGTCGTGCCGATCGACTACTCGGAGAACAAGCGCGTGCTCATCGACGAGTTGGGGAAGCGGTGAAGCGCTGTCTTTTGGTGCTTCCGACCCTGATCGGCCAGTAGGTCAATTGGTACGGTCACGGCTCTTCACGATTCTGCTAGGGATCTCCACGCTGTGCGCGTGGGGATCCCTCGGCGAGATCGTCAAGGCACTCCTGCGGGACCGGCCGATCGATTCACTGCTCTGGGCCATGTTCGGGGTGGCGGCAGCCTCGGCGATCGTGGTCTGGTCTGTGTTTCGGGCGCGCGGTGTCAGGCTCGAGGTCAGGAGCTTCATCGGCAGCGTTCCGTTGGGAGTTGTGCTGCTGTGCTCGCTGGTGGGCGGGTTCGTTCTGCCATCGCTGTTGGTCGGCAGAACAGATGTCATCGACGTGGCAATCACCGCGATCGTCATCGCTGCGATCTGCGGTGGAGCGATGCCGTACCTGCGCAGGACCTACTTCACTCCCCCGGATAGTCCCGAAGGGTTGGACGACAAGTGACAGGGGTTGACCTTCAAGTCGGTTGAGACCGGACAATGTTCGAGTGACTGATTCTGACTTGATGCCGATCGGCGCCTTCGCCCGAATAGTGGGTCTGACGGCGAGCGCGCTGCGATTCTACGACGATGCCGGCATCCTCCGCCCTGACCACGTCGACGCCCAGACCGGATATCGCTTCTACAGTGAGGAACAGGTAGTCACGGCACAGCGACTAAGGGAGCTTCGTGAGCTCGGAATGCCGCTGTCCGATGTCTCTCGGTTCTTCGCGGCCGAAGCTGCGTCCGATTCTGCGGAATCGCTGCGGCTGCTGAATGACCATATGCGCAGGGTCTCGGCTGAAAACGCGCGATCGCAGCAGGTGGCCGCACGGCTCACCGAGTCATTGCAATCGAAGGCTTCGGCATCGTTGTGCGCTCTTCCAGGGCCCATCTTCGCCGCAGCAGTCGACCAGCTTCTGGCGACTACCACCGACGATCCCAGCTTCCCCGTCCTCAACGGTGTTCGCCTCTGCGTCGAACCGGACGCGCTCACATTGGCGGCGACGGACCGCTACCGATTCACCAGTCGTACCCTGGTGCCGAGCCGGTCTGCAGGAACGACGTGGGCAGGCACCGTATCAGGCGCTACCCTTCGGAACACCGTTTCAGTGATCCGCAGAAGCCCGACAATGACTCTCGCTGCAGGCGACGGCTTCCTGCGCGTCGTGCTCGAAGATGGCACCGTGTGCCAGTGCACGTTGATAGAAGAGCCTTTTCCGGACACTTCCGACTTCTTAGAGTCCCTACCGTCAGCAATCCACCGCTGCATGGTCGACCGCAGGCAGCTGTTGCGGACGATGGAACAGCGGCCGCTGGAAAAGCTCGGTTTGCGACTCACCTCGAGCGGGATACAGGTTCTGGCTCCTGATGACGTCCCCGATCTCGAAGGCACGGGTGATGACTCTGAGCTGACTCTGTGGTTCGAACTCACGACACTGCATCCGGCGATGACCAATGCGCTCGGAAACGATCTCATCCTCGACGTCTCTGCGTCGGATCAACCCGTCATCCTGCGCTCAGCTGATGACGGAGACTTCACCACCATCATCATGCCGTGCCAGGCGCCCGCCCACTGATACAGACAGGAACAGACCACCATGACCTCTACACCAGCCGCACCAGATCCGACGATGGAGACGATCGGCCGAGCCGTCGAACTCGGGAGAGCAGGTGACGTGGACACGGCTCGGCGCCAGCTAGCCGACCTCTGGCAGGAGGTCGGCCCCTCCGGCGATCCCTTCCATCGCTGCACACTTGCGCACTATCTCGCCGATCTCTACGATCACCCAGCCGAGGCACTCATCTGGGACATTCGAGCTCTCGACGCCGCTGCTTCGCTCAGTGATGAACGCGCGCAGGCACATCACCAGTCGCTTCAGGTCGCCGGCTTTATCCCAGCCTCCACCTCAATATCGCCGACAACCTCCGTCGGCTGAGTGCATTCGATGCCGCACAGGAGCACATCTCTCGCGCCGAAGAACGCAGTGTCGCATTGCCCGACGATGGTTATGGACGAATGATCCGCACCGCGATCGAGGAAGTAGGTGCTGCCATCGACCTGCGCGATACCGCTCGCCGCGACTCGGCGCCCGGCGGTTCGTAGAACGACCGGCTTCGGGCCCTCCTCACTCCACGGTGATGCCGAGTTCTGAGGCGAAGAGTTCGGCAAAGAGCATGAGCTGGGTGTCGTCGATGGTCGCTCCGCGCAGAGAGTGCACGCCGGAGATCTTGTGCGGTTCCAGTCCCCGGATATCGACGTTGCCGAGCGTGGCGCCTTCGCACTGGAAAACGCCGACGTTACTTCCCGGAAATGCGACCCGGCTGACCTTCGCTCGGGCGAGGTCGATCTCGTCGATCTTGCAGTCGCGGAACTCGACATCGGTGAGCTTCGACCCACGCAGGTTGAGGTAGGAGATACGGCAGTTGGTGAATCGCACCTTCTCCCACACGCTGTCGTAGACAACGCCGGCACCGATCCGAGTTCCAGAGATCTCAGTGTGCAGCAGATTGCCACGGGGCATGTTCCAAGTGTCGGCGCGGCAGTCCGTGATAGCCGTGCCGGAGAACCTCGCTCCGGTGAGATCGACCGGCGCGTCGACATCGCCGAAATTGACGTTCGACAATCGGCAGTCGAGGAATGTTGCTTGAGTGGCGGCCGCCTCGGCGAGATTGAGGTCGATGAACTCCATCCCTTCGAGGAAGTCCTCTGGACCAATATCGCCGAGGTAGCACTGGGCAAGCTCGCCGAGGCTGATTTTCGATGGGCGGGGAGTGTCGGTGGCCATGGTGTCACCCTAACCGCATCGTGTGACACGACCAGGATTCGCTGGACTCGTGCCGATTCACTTTGGCGAAAACTTCCCTTGCTACAGTCCGGCGCATGGATCCACAGCTACGACAGCCCTCCGATAATGACAAAGGCGGCCCTTACGCGATTTCATTAACAGCTGGCGCCCTGCTTTCGCTCGTCTATTTCGGGATCCGCCAAGTTCACCTACAGTTCTTTCCCTGCGGTGAGTACGAGGAGGCCTGCAATGACTTCAGCGATCTGTTCTTCGGCTGGAACGGAATCTTCCTCGGGTATCTTGTGGTCTTTGGCTGGGCGGCTACCTCACTGATCGCACCCTCGGTGCTCAAGCAGCTCCGACCGCAATCTTCATTGTGGGTCCGAGGACTCATGTCTGCAGGATTCTGCGTACTCGTCACGTTCCTGATCATCGTTGTGTTCGGCGGAATGTGGACCTTCTTGCCATAGGAACGATTGATCGACGTCTCCCCCACTAGACTGCAGGCATGAACCCACTGACAACGATCCTGTCATTGCCCGTTGCCGACCCGCAGGCCACCGCGAACTTCTACGCCGATGGGCTCGGCCTCGAAACCGACGGTGTGGAGGACGGCATCGTCGCCTTCGAACTGCCGAACCTCTCCATCTTCTTCATCACCGCAGACGAATACGGTCAGTACCTCGAGCTCTCCGGTCAGCCCGGTTCGAAGAATCCGGTTCCAGGAGCCAGCATCATCTCGTGCGCCTTCGCCACTAAAGCCGAGATCGATGAGACCCTCGATCGTGCTGTCGCCGCCGGCGGATCAGCCGACTCTGGTCAGGACGTTGATGGTTCGTACATGGGTTACTTCGCTGACCCGGACGGATACATCTGGGAGCTCGTCGCCAACGAACAGACCGCAAAGGCTGCTGTGGCCGACTAGTCGCCGTGAGGCAAAAATCGCAGTCGCACTCTGCCTCGCCAATATCTATGCGAATCACATATAATTGCCATCATGGAACCCAATCTCGAAGAAGCGATCAATGAGTGGCACGCGAGCGTCAATGCCGGCGACTTGCAGCGTTCTGCACGAGCGGTTGGCGATCCGGTCGTTGTACTCGGACCGAAGGGCGCCGGCCCAATCACGCCTGCACAGTTTGCAGCGTGGGTGGAGCGCTCGGGAATCAGGCTAGTTCCACGATCTTGGCATCCTGTCAGTGCGCGATTGATGGTAGTCGAAGAGGACGCTACCTGGCCCGCGAGCGTGGAATCCACGAGGGTAGCGACGGTATTCCGCGCAGACGCAGGAAAGATCACCGCCGCGCTCAGGCTGCCGGACCTGAAATCAGCTCTCGAACTGGCCTACATCTGCCGCGAGATGGCGGCAACCGAATGACAAGACCTGGTCCCGGACAGGCTCTGTTTCATTTCGTCAGGCATTGGTCACGCCGGTCCGTCGGAGCCGACACCGGCGGTGAGCAGGGCCGGCTGGTGATCGCTTGCGAAGCAGTCTCTGCACTGGAAATGCGCACAACTCCGGCAACGGTGAATTCGATCGCACAAGAGATCGGAATCGACCAAAGCGGCGCGTCACGGTTGATCAAGAATGCCATTGAAGCCGGGTATCTCATAGTGGCTGCATCCTCAACAGACGGCCGTCGACGCGAAGCATCACTCACCCCTGCCGGCCGGTCGATGCTGAAACAGGCACATCGCTGGCAGGAGGAAGTGTTCACCGAGCTGACCAGCGACTGGAACGACAAGAAGCGCCGTGACTTCCAGCAGGCAATGACCGACCTGATCGAGCGCTCCTACGAAATGGAATCATGGGTCGGGTCAACGCCAGTAAGCTAAACGGCGTGAGCAACGGCGCTGGCAAGCGGTCACCAGTGTTTTAGCTCCGGGCAGCTTCACTAACGTTCAGTCTGCATATGCTTAGTCCTCGAATCCGCTGGTTGCGAGCACTCTCATAGATGCACACGGCAGCAACGGTGCCGAGTGTGAGGCACCCCCGCAGATCCGTAGATGGGAACGGCAACCGACGAGTCGCACAGTTCCAAGACTCCGACGCTGATCACCCATGCTTCGTTACCGAAGATCGACGTAGCGCGGTGGGTTCGAGTTCAGTGACAACGGGGTTGCGGAAGAGCGAGCCGGCAGTCGAGCGCACCGCCTTGTCGTTTACAGTCGACTAGTCGCCCACCTGGCCAATGACAAGGTCACTCCGCTTGAGTTGACACGCCTGCCATCGATGTTTTCGGGGACATCGATGAGGCCGAGTCTCTTCACCGCAGCGGCATAGACTAAATACTCTTTGAGAAGTAGCACAGGTACCGACACCGTGATCAGCAGTCGCGGTACCGACGGCGAGGCATCAGTGCCAAAACCAATGGCCCAGAATACGAACGCGCCAGCTGAGAAGAAGACCACTGTTTCGAAGGCTTCCTGGAGGTGATGAATACGCAGCGCTGTCAGAGATTTCGGCCTGCTAGTTGCCTCAACCACGCCCATCTCACCGCCCTGACTACCACTGCTCAATGACTAGGTTACTTGCCGTTACAGTATCGCAGATCGAGAAAGTTCGGAACCAGTTCCGCAGTTCGTCAAAGAACACGAGAAGACCGGCCCAGAGCCGGCGAAGTCACCAGGACAGTCACATCCGTTGGTTGCGGGCACTCTCGTAGATGCACACTCCGGCGGCGGTGCCGAGGTTGAGGCTCTCGGCCGAGCCGTAGATCGGGACGGCGACGGATGAGTCGCACAGCTCCAGATCCTCGGGGCTCATCCCCCAGGCTTCGTTGCCGAAGACCCAGGCGGTCCGTGCGGTGAGATCCAGACCCGTCTCCCATGGATGGTGAAGATCGTGGGCTTCGTCGTTCGCGTCGGCGGCGAGCACCTGCAGGCCGCGCGCACGGGCCAGTTCGGTCACCTCCGAGAGTCCGACTCCGGTGACGACAGGAATGTGGAAGAGCGAGCCGGCGGTCGACCGCACGGTCTTGTCGTTGTAGACATCCACCGACGACGACGTCAGCACCACGGCATCGGCGCCCGCGGCATCGGCCAGCCGGATGATCGTGCCGGCGTTGCCCGGATCGCGCACTTGCGACAGGACGACCACGAGCTGCGCTTCCTTGTCGAGCACCGAGGTCAGCTCCACGTCGAGCGCCCTGCACACGGCCACGACACCCTGGGAGTTCACGGTCGAGGCGAGCTCAGTGAGCACCTCGGGGGTGACGGTGCTGCACTGCATACGCCCGTGCTTGGCCGTGGAGACGAACGAGGGATGCTCCTCGGCGGCCTCCTCGGTGATGAACAGCTCGACGACGGAGCCCTTTCGCGCCAGAGCCTCACGGACGGCCTGCGGACCTTCGACGAGGAACTGCCCCGTGGCCTTGCGATCACGACGTTTGAGCAGTTTCGCGGCATTCTTGATCCGCTTCGACTGAGGTGAGGAGATGACGTCAGGGAGTTTCATGAAACCGTGTTCTCGATCCGTTGAATGCTGAAGTGGAAAAGTGGGACCCGAAGGGACAGGAGCTGATATGGGGACCATGCGAGTCCGAGCGAAAAGACCGACGGCCCCGAACCTGCAGTTCGGGGCCGTCGTCGATCACCGAGGCGATCGGTCAGTCACTTAAGTGACCGGAGTTTAGATAAGACGCTGCTCAGGCGGCGTCGGTCTTCGCTGCGTTGACGTCAGCAGGAAGAGCATCCTTGGCGACCTTGACCAGGTGCGCGAAGGTGGCCGAGTCGTTCACGGCGAGCTCGGCGAGCATGCGACGGTCGACCTCGACTCCAGCGGCCTTGAGGCCCTGGATGAAACGGTTGTAGGTCATACCGTTGGCGCGGGCGCCGGCGTTGATGCGCTGGATCCAGAGACGACGGAAGTCGCCCTTGCGCTTGCGACGGTCACGGTAGCTGTAGACCAGCGAGTGGATGACCTGTTCTTTGGCCTTGCGGTACAGGCGCGAGCGCTGTCCGCGGTAGCCGCTTGCCCGGTCGAGGATGACCCGGCGCTTCTTGTGAGCGTTGACCGCTCTCTTCACACGTGCCACGTGTTACTCCTTTAGAAAGTTCGTATCTGCCGGCGGTGCCGGACTCTGGTTCAAGCTGTGGGAGCCGCTTTCGACTGCCCGTGGGAGATCCCGGAGACTGTCCGGGAAAGAAAGACCCGAAAGGGGTCTCACCTGCCCTTGAGCTTGCCCAGAAGCTTGCGGGCCATGGCGCGGTCGCCGCCGGTGAGTTCCTGGTCGGTGGACACGCGGCGCTTACGAGCCGAGGACTTGCCCTCGAACTTGTGCTGGTTGTTCACGCCTTCACGCATGATCTTGCCACTGCCAGTCACGCGCATACGCTTCTTGGCGCTGCTGTTCGTCTTCTGCTTCGGCATAGTGCCGTTCTCCTTTGCAATTCGTTGCCCGCGTCAACCGCTGGCAACTACTTCACACGCACAGACCAGGACGGACCTGGAACGCGACGTACTTAATTTCTCACGCGTCCGGGCGAGCTGCGTTCTTCTCTGCAGCGACCCGATCGCGACGGGACTTCACCTCAGCGGACTTGCCCTTGGCATCTGCCGATGCCTTCCGGGCCTCCGCCTTGGCGTCAGACTTTGACTTGTGCGGGGCGATGACCATCACCATGTTGCGTCCGTCGACTCGCGGTGAGGATTCGACGGAGCCGAGGTCGGACACATCTTCGGCCAAGCGGTTGAGCAGCTTGATGCCCATCTCGGGACGGGACTGCTCACGTCCGCGGAACATGATCATGACCTTGACCTTGTCGCCGCCTTCGAGGAAGCGGGTGACGTGGCCCTTCTTCGTCTCGTAATCGTGTTCGTCGATCTTGAGACGGAAGCGGATCTCCTTCAGCGCAGTGTTCGCCTGGTTCTTCCGGGCTTCTCTGGCTTTCTGGGCAGATTCATATTTGAATTTTCCGTAGTCCATGAGCTTGGCTACGGGTGGCTTCGCCTGCGGGGCTACCTCGACGAGGTCGAGGCCAGCTTCGCCGGCGAGATCGAGTGCCTTGCGAATGGCAACGATACCGACCTGTTCACCGTTGGGTCCGACCAACCGGACCTCGGGAACCCGAATCCGGTCATTGATGCGCGTCTCGCTGATGTGTTCACTCCTTTTGCTCAAATGTGGTCGTGACAACGAAAAAGGCTCCCGTTGACACATGCCAAGGGAGCCTGCACACACGAGCAGTACGGTAGACGTACGTTCAGTGAATACACCTCGATCTGGACCCGATCAGACTTTGCCTGACGGACAGATCTTCGGACCCGATCGCTCTTCGCGATCAAGGTGGGAGTCAGACTCCGCTTCGCACCAGCTACCAGTGTACTACGCTTCATGACTCTTCGCACATCGAGGCCCTGGTGTGATCGCCGCATTGATTTATATGTCAAGCTTATGGCATGAGTTCTGAAGAATCCGTTCCCGCCGAGGCGATCGCCGACGTTACGCGCGACATCGCCGAGGTCCCCGCTGTCGAGGTCATCACCTCCAGCGCCGTCCACCTCATGTCCGCCGCTGCCGTCAAGTGCGGCCTGGCCGAGGACACCGCCGAAGGCCGTGGCGCCGACCTCCAGGACCTCGACGAGGCCCGCAAGCTCATCACCGCACTGGCCGGCTTCGTCACCGGTGCCGCCACCGTGATCGGCGACCACCATGCCCGCCCGCTGCGCGATGGACTGCGCAGCCTGCAGCTGGCATTCCGCGAGGCTTCGGAATATCCCGACGCCCCCGGCGAAGGCCCCGGAGAGAAGTTCACCGGCCCCGTCCGCTGACACATCCGTCACCGAGGCGGCCCCCGACCATTCGTCGGGGGCCGCCTTCGTCTGTGGTTCAGCCGTTCGCCGGCGAGGATGGCCCACCGGGTCCGCCGAACCCCCCGGTGCAGCGTCTCGGCTGAGAGGCGGCTTCGAAGGCGAAGCACTGTCGACGGATCAGGGATCCTCACCTGCTCGCTCCGCCTGCGCCTTGATGCCGCGCAGGCGACGATCCCATCCGTGGGCGACGATACCGAGCAGATCGGATACTTCGCGGATCTGCGACGGACTCACCGAGTGCACGCGGCGGGATGATCGGGTCGTCGAACTCACGATCCCTCCGCTCTCGAGAATCCGCAGCTGCTTGGCCACAGCCTGTCGGCTCAGCCCGAGATCACGCGCCACGGCGCCGGCGTCATCGGGCGACTGGGACAGCCGAACCAGGATGCGGCGTCTCGTGTGGTCGGCCAGCGCTTTGAAGACGAGATCCGCCTCGTCCGACAGCAATCTGTGCTGAACGGAGTCGTCTGCAGAACTCATCTCGCCGACACGGCGAGTCCCCTCGCCACCGCGAGCTCTTCGACCCAGCCTTCGGCATTCTCCTCAAATCGCCGGCGTCGCTCGGCGGCATCGTCGCTGAGCCGGGCGAATCCACTCTCACGGACGGTGAGCAGGACGCCCTGACCCTCTGGCTCGATGGTGAAAACGATCGTGTTGCTGGGAAAGTCGTCCAATGATCCGGGCGTCCCGCCGAGCCAGCGGAAGACGGCACGACGAGGCGGATCGAGCTCCTCCGTGCCGATGGTGAATTCGCCGACGTTCGGGTCAATCACCCGAGAGACACCGTCCTCAGAGCTGATGTCATGCTCGGTGTAGCTGCCGTCATTGATGAACCAGCCGGGTTCGCTGATGATGTCCCACACCGTTTGTGCGTCGGCGTCGATGTGGATGCTGCGGACGATCTCGTCGGGCACATCATCCGCAGTGGTGGGTACGTCGTCCTCGGTCACGATGGTTCCTCTCGTCGGTGAGATCGGCACTGGGCCGCGTTGGCGACGACTCTATCTCGCACCCCGCCAAAGTGCAACCATTCAGTTGCACCCTCGTTCATCGATCTGCCGCCGATTCCCACCCCGCCCCGCGGTTCATTCGCCGAGGCTGCCGATGACTCCGCGCATGAGTTCACCCTCGATTTCGTCGAATCCCGGACCGAATTGGCCGAAGCGAAGACCGTTGATCAGACCGATGACAGCGACCCAGATGGTCACGGTTCTCAAGATGGTCTCGTCCGAGTAGTCGAGGCCGAGCTCCTCGAGGCCCGCACGCAGCGGCGCAAGTGCGCTCTCAGGACCCTGAGTCACCGAACCGGTCTTGCCCGACTGGGGCACGGATGCCCGTTCCGACGCTCGATCATCCTCTGCCACCAGCTGCGCGAGCGCGACCATGATCCGCGTTCCCGGGACCACGGTCTCCTCTCGCGGAGCCTCATAGTCAGCGATCGGGGTGCCGTAGATGAGCGCCCACCGATTCGGGTGCGCGCGCGACCATTCGAGCATGGTCAGCGCGAGGGCCTCCACGCTCCGCTCCCCCGCCAGCGCTTCATCGACGGCATCGGCGATCTGCGTGAAGGCATCTCGGATGAGAATGGTCAGCAGCTCATCACGGCTCTTCACATAGCGGTAGACCGCGCTGGAGACGACCCCGAGCTCTCGCGCGATCGCCCGCAGCGACAGCCCGTCGACTCCGTCGTCGTCGACCATCCGGTTGCCGATCGCGGTGATCTGGGCTTCCGTCTCGATTCGGGCTCGCTGTCGTGGGGTCGTTTCTGTCATGACTTCACCCTACGGTCCGAGAGCAAAGATAACAATAGTGAGCACTGCTCTTGCATTGTCGACGCATGCGGCCTACGCTGAATTCCGAGAGCACCGCTCTCTCAATCATGAGAACATCATCGGAAGGACTCGCTATGAGAACAGCACTCATCATCGGAAACGGACAGATTGGTTCGGAGATCGCCGCCCGACTCACGGACGTCGGAGTCACCGTCCGCATCGCCACCCGCTCCGGCAGCAACTCATCCGGCACCCCCACCCACATCAAGGCCGATGCGAGTGATCGCGCCCAGCTGGCCGAGGCCGCTGCCGGAGTCGATGCGATCTTCGCCTGCGCCCACGCCGCGTACGACAGCCGCAAATGGGAGCAGATCCTCCCCCGCCTCGATGCGGCGGTCCTCGACACGGCGGCCGAACTCGACATTCCTGTGGTCTTCCCGGAGTCGGTCTATGCCTTCGCCGGCCTCGACTCCCCGATCACCGAAGACTCCCCTTTCGCCCCGGTCGACGACAAGGGACGGATTCGGCAGCGGTTGGTCGAAGCACGGGAAACCCATCCGGCGACGTGTGCAAGCGTCATCGCCGGGGACCTGCTCGGCAGAACTGCCGAGAAGTGGTCATCGGTGGTGCGCATGTGCATCACGGACCCGATCGGTCAGGGTCGACGGGTCTATGTGCCCGCACGCACGGACGTGCCGCATGGCATCACCGTCATCGCCGACCACGCGGCCGCCATGATCCAAGCGGCAGAGGATCTGAATGACGTCCCCGCGGGACGCACCAGCTGCGGATCGCCCCGGCGTCGAACCCGACTCTGGCCGAGATCGCCGATTTCACCGCGGATGCCCTCGGGCAGAAACACAAGCGTCCGGCCACGGTGCCGCGCTGGGCCACCCGTGCGGCAGGAGTGTTCGAACGCTCCTTCTACGAGCTCAACGCTCTGGCCCCGATCTGGTACGAACCCTGCGTCATCTCCTCCAGCGATTTGGCCGAAACAGTCGGCACAACCGATTGGCGGGAGGGCGTGCGGCAGATGCTCGACGCGGGAACGTCTGAGACTCCTGCACGGCAGCCTCGGTGAGCGAACGAGGCCTCACAGCCGGATCCCGTTGCCCGGACCCAGCGGCAGGTCGAAGACGAACCAGATCGTCAGCAGCACGGCCCAGGCCAGCCAGAACGGGATGACGAACGGGAACATCCGCGAGATCACCGTACCCAGTCCGGCATTGGGTTCGTAGCGGCGAACGAGGCCGAGGAGGACGATCATGTACGGGTTGAGCGGGGTGATGACCTGGGTGGCCGAGTCGCCGACGCGGAATCCGGCCTGGATGAACGCCGGTTCGTAGCCGAGCAAGGCGAAGAGCGGAACGAACACCGCGGCCATGAGCGTCCACATCGATGACCCGGAGATGATGAATAGGTTGAGCACACTGGCCAGGAGCATGAACCCGATGACTGCAGCGAGCCCGGTCAGGCCGATCGCCTCAAGCCCCGAGGCTCCGGCGACGGCGATCCACGAACCGATTCCCGTCCAGTTGAACAGGGCGATGAACTGGCCGAGGATGAACGCGAGGATGAGGAAGGACATCATGTCGATGATCGACTGGCTCATCATCCTCACCAGGTCGTTCATCGACCGCACGGTGCGCACGACGAAGCCGTAGACGACGCCCATGAGCATGAAGTAGGCGAAGACGATGAAGACGATCGACGACAGCAGCGGTGACTTCGGGAGGAATCCGCCGTCCTCATTGCGCCATGGCGAGGCTGGGAGGAGAAACGCGACGAGGAACACCGCGGTGAGGACGAGCGCCGCGACGACCGCCCAGATCAGCCCCTTCTTCTCCTCCGGCTCGAGTTCCGCCTTGATCTCGGTGGTCTCGGACTCATGGGACTCACCCGAGGACTGCTCCTCTGATGTCGCCGAGGCGTCCCCATAGGGACTGTCGGGAGCCCGGTATTCCCGCGCCAGGCCGCTCCCCGAGGCGCTCGCATACTCACGCGGCACACCCTTGCGCACCATGTTCGGTTCGATGAGCCGGTCGATGATGAAGCCGGCGATGATCGCCAGCACGATCGACGAGGCGATGTTGAAGTAGTAGTTCGACACCGGGTTGACCGCGGTGTAGTCGGTGTTCGGCAGCGTATCCATCACCGAGGTGGTGATGCCCGCGAACAGTGCGTCGAGACTGGTGGGCACGATCGACGTCGAATAGCCGGCTCCGGTGGCGGCGAACCCGCCGATGAGCCCGGCCATCGGATGCCGTCCTGCCGCTTTGAATACGAGCGCGGCCAAAGGCGGGATGATGACGAACGCCGAGTCGGCCATGATCGACCCGACCACCCCGACGAAGCCGACGGCATAGGGCAGCAGCCACTTCGGGCTCTTGCCGAAGGCGATGCGCACGGCCGCGGCGAGCATTCCCGACTTCTCGGCCACACCGACGGCGAGGAGAATCGGCAGCACCGTCGCCAAGGGCGGGAACCCGATGTAGTTGTCGCCCATCGTCGTGGTCAGCCACGACAGGCCCTCCCCGGTGAACAGTCCCTTGATCGCGATGGTCTCGTCGCCGCCGGGGATGGCCACGGTGACATCGGCCATGGCCATGGCCGTGGAGACGAGGCCGGTGATGATGAAGAGCCCGAGGAACAGTGTGAACGGTTCGGGCAGCTTGTTTCCGATGCGTTCGATCCAGTCCAGCGTGCGCTGGCCGAAACCGACTTTCCCATCTGTCGTCGACATGAGCGGTCCTTCTCTTCGATGGCGCGGGTCAGGGTGCGGCGGGACGATCTCAGTCGAAGAAGTGCTCGACGTCGATGGCTCCCCCGTCGCGGGCGAACTCTTCGGTCACCTCGGCGGCGAGGGCATCGTCGGCGAGGAAGTCCAGGGCGGTGCACGCAAGACCATAGGCTCCGTCGAGTGCCGCGGTTTCGGCGGCAGGGGTCTTTGCGGCTGCGGCGAATTCACGGGTGTGAAGGGCCACCTCGGCGTCGGCGGTCTTGATGAGCGGATGGATGCCGGGAATCCGGTAGGAGACGTTGCCGAAGTCCGTGGACGCGGCGATCGATTCGTCGAGGACGCCGGCGGGAAGCGGTTGGCGCCCGCGGGTCTGTTCGTGTTCGGCCCAGCGGGCGGTCAGCGCCTGGTTCGTGCGCACGGGCAGCGAGGGCGGGTGGTCGTCCCAGTCGACCGTGACGCCGGTTCCGGTCATGAGTGCGGCGCCCTTCGCCGCGTCCTCGACCCGGTCGGAGAGCTCTTTGAGCGTTTCGGGGAACTTCGAGCGGACGTAGCACTGCACGGTGGCGGTTTCGGTGATGATCGACGGTCTCGTTCCGCCGTCGGTGATGACCGCGTGCAGGCGGGAGATCGGCGGCATCTGCTGCCGCATCAGGCCAAGTCCCTGGTAGAAGAGGTTCGCCGCGTCGAGGGCGTTGCGTCCCATGAAGGGCTGCGCCGAGGCGTGGGCGGCGACCCCTGAGTACGTGACCTTGAGCAGGCGGCGTCCCAGCCACACCTGGTCGGCGCAGTCGTACCCGTAGCCGTGGACCATGATGGCTGCGTCGATTCCGTCGAAGGCACCGGCCCGGGCCATGACCTCTTTGCCCGAATGACCTTCTTCCGCTGGGGTACCCAACAGCACGACGGTGCCCGGCACGGCGTCGGGGTCCTTCTCGTATAAGGCATGGAGGGCCAGGAACGCACCGACTCCGGCGGTGGCGATGATGTTGTGCCCGCACGCATGCCCGATCTCGGGCAGGGCATCGTATTCGGCGAGGATCGCGATCGTGCGACCGTGGCCGGATCCCGTCGTCGCCCGCAGTGTGGTCTTCACACCGTAGAGGCCGGTCTCGACGTCGACTCCGTGATTGTCCAGCACCGAGGCGATCGCGGCGACCGAATCGAACTCTTCGAAGGCCGTCTCGGCGAGATCATGGATGGTGTGGAGCAGGTCCGTGAGGTCGCCCTCGGCTGCGTTAAGGCCCGCAGCGATGCCGGACCGGTTCGTCTCCGGGGCGCCGGTGAAGTCAGAGGCCCACTCGGCGGCCTGCTCGGCCCGGGCCCTGGTCTGTCTGGCCATCTCGTCGAGGTAGCTGTCGTCCGGTGCGGTCGAGTGGCTGAGGTCACGGATTTCGCTCATGGGTCATAAGCATAGGGGCCTTGCCGATCTGACACGCCCGGAACGCTCAGACTTCGACGAGGCGGATGGCCAGAGAGTCGATCTTCGCGACGAGGTCCTCGTCACCGGCGACAGTTTCCTGGAACCGGCGCACTTCCTCCGGCGGCACATCGGAGTCGACACCGAGTGTGATGCCGAGCTCCGGCCCACCGAGGTGGACACTGTTGCTGCCGGGGCTCACACCGATCCGAGCCAGCCAGGGGAAGGACTCGGCGATGGCACGCAGACGCTCGGCCACCTCGGCGTCGGCCCAGGACGGAGTCCAGGGCTGGGACTGCACGAACGCGAACATGGCCGGGCGGCGCAGCAGGAATGAGGACTCGGCCCCGGGGTCGAGGACGACGAGCTGGGATTCGGCCTCGATCGCCCCGAGGACGAGCCGTTCGGATTCGATCGGCACGGGACGGGCGTCGGAATGCCACGCCGTCAATGGTGGGATTCCGGAGAACCCTGGAGTGCACTCGCGTCCGTCCTCGGCTTGGAGGCGGACCATCGCCATCTCCGAGGAGTTGTCGGCCATGAGCCCGTTCTCTCCGACCTCCTGGTCGAGAGCCATCGGCACGATCGGGGCGTAGAGCCTGGCCCCGGACAGTGCCGCGACGACCTGCTGGTGTGCGGCGGGATCCAGGGGGGCCTGAGCGACCTGGGTCATGGCCTCCAGCAGTGCCGCATCCGCCAGCCCGGTGTCACCGGAGAACGGGTTGGGTTTGAGGTCCCGGCCCGCCCACGCCTGTCCGGCGGAATCCGTCGGGGCCTGGGCGTCACCTGCTTGGTCGGCAGATGCGGCGGACCGGGGCTCGTGAGGCTCGGGCGAGTGCGTGCTCACCGGCTCACCGTCCTGCGACGTCGAGGGCTTCTTCCAGGGTGAACTTGCCGGCATAGAGTGCCTTGCCCACGATCGCGGAGTCGACGCCGAAGGGCACGAGCTCACGGAGGGCACGCAGGTCATCGAGGCTCGAGACTCCGCCGGAGGCGACGATCGGTGAGTCGGTCTTCTGCGCGAGGTCCTTGAGCAGTTCGACGTTGGGTCCTGCAGGGTGCCGTCCTTGCGCACGTCGGTGACGACGTAGCGGGAGCAGCCGGCTGCTTCGAGGGTGGCGAGGACTTCGTAGAGGTCGCCGCCGTCCTTCGTCCAGCCGCGGGCGGCCAGGGTGGTTCCGCGGACATCGAGGCCGATGGCGACCTGGTCGCCGAAGCGCTTGATCATCTCGGCAGTCCACTCGGGGTTCTCGAGTGCCGCGGTGCCGATGTTGACGCGCTCGGCTCCGGTGTCGAGTGCGCGTTCGAGGCTTTCGGTGTCACGGATTCCGCCGGAGAGTTCGACCTTGATCCCCACGGCCTTGACGACCTGGTTGAGCAGGTCGGAGTTCGATCCGCGTCCGAAGGCGGCGTCGAGGTCGACGAGGTGGATCCATTCGGCTCCGCGGTTCTCGAAGTCCTGGGCGGCATCGATGGGTGAGCCGTAGTCAGTTTCGGTTCCGGCTTCGCCCTGGACGAGGCGGACGGCCTTGCCGTCGGCGACGTCGACGGCGGGGAGGAGGACCAGCTTGTTCGAACTGTCTGTCATTGTGACCTTTCTGCCTGGGTGCCACGGGGTTTGCGGGCAACCATAGTCGGTGTGCTCGGTCAGGAGCTGAGTGCGTCGGTGGTGTTGGTTCCGGTGCTGCGTCAGTCGCTGCCCGGGCTGCTGTCGGCGGCGAACGAGGCGAGCCAGTTGCGCAGCAGCCTCGCACCCGCCTCGGCGGACTTCTCGGGATGGAACTGTGCGGCCCAGGTGGTGCCGTCTTCGACGGCGGCGATGAAATCGCTGCCGTGGCGGGCGGTCGTCACCACCGTGTTCGGCGGCGGTTCGGCAGCGGCATAGGAGTGGACGAAGTAGAAACGTTCGTCCCCGATGCCGTCGAACATGGCCGAGTCTGCAGGTGCATCGACCTTCGACCAACCCATGTGCGGGATGACCGGGGCGTCGAGTCCGATGACGGCGCCGGGCCACAGGCCGATGCCGTCGGTCTTGACTCCGTGCTCCTCGCCGCGGGCGAAGAACACCTGCAGGCCGACGCATATGCCGAGCAGCGGTCGGCCCTGTTCGTGTCGGGCACGGATGAGTTCGACTCCCCCGACGTTCTCCAGTCCGGCCATCACGGCCGAGAACGCACCGACGCCGGGGACCAGCAGTCCGTCGGAGTCGTTGATGACATCGTGGTCGGCCGTGAGCGTGACTTCGGCACCGGCTGCGGTGACAGCACGCACGGCGGAGCGTACATTGCCGGCACCGTAGTCGAGGACGGCGACCGTCGTCATTTTTTCGCTCCCTTGCTCAGCACCGACCAGATCCTCCACAGAGAGAATCCGAGGACGATGACGCCGAGCGCGGCGACGACCCAGGCGACGGTGTTCCCGCCCAGGGCCAGGGCAATGCCGAATGCGGTGACGAGTCCGGCGAGGACGGCGGCGATGATCCACAGCAGTGCCGTCCGCGCCATGGCGGCGCGGCCCGGGCTCATCGTGGCGGCGCTGGCCTGCAGCTTCGTCATCGAGTCGGTTCTGATGCTGCCTTCGACGTCGTCCGCGGAAACGGTTTCGAGCAGCAGTCCTTCGAGCACATCCGGCAGGTTCTTCAACGCCAGTCCGGCCGGCACATCGGATTCGCGACTGCCGTGGCGGTAATGGCCGGCGTCGATCTGCTCTTCGCTGCGCACGAGGAGGAGGACCTCGTGTTTGCCGGCGAGCTTGGAGATCGCTGCGGCCGCCTCGTTGCCGGCTTTGACATCGGTGTCGGCGAGGACGATTCCGCTGAATTCGCCGATCGGCACGATGGTGCCGGAGATGTTCGACAGCACGCAGGCGGCGGCCAGCTGCTGGGCGACCCCGAACGGGGTCACGATGACGGTCGTGCTCACAGGACTCCCTTGGTGCTGGGAACGGAGTTGCTTCGCGGATCGGTCTCGACGGCCTCGCGAAGGGCGCGGGCGAAGGCCTTGAACTCGGCTTCGACGATGTGGTGCGGGTCGCGGCCGCGCACCAGGTCGAGGTGGACGGTCAGTCCTGCGTTGAAGGCGATGGATTCCAGCGAGTGGGAAGTCATCGACCCGGTGAAGTGGCCGCCGATGAGGTGGTACTGCTGGCCTTCGGGTTCGCCTTCGTGGACGAAGTAGGGACGGCCGGAGACGTCGACGACGCACTGTGCCAGTGCTTCGTCCAGCGGCACGGCGGCGAAGCCGTAGCGGCGGATGCCGACCTTGTCGCCGAGTGCTTCGCGCAGGGTCTGGCCGAGCACGATGGAGGTGTCTTCGACGGTGTGGTGGACGTCGATGTGGGTGTCGCCGGTGGCGGTGATGTCGAGGTCGATCATCGAGTGCTTCGACAGGGCGGTGAGCATATGGTCGAAGAACGGCACGCTCGTCGAGATGCTCGAGGTGCCGGTGCCGTCAAGGTTGACGGACACGGACACCGTGGACTCGGACGTGGTGCGCGAGTTCTGGGCCTGCCTCATGGAGTGCCTTTCGTCGGGGCGGCTGATGACGGGGTCTGCGGACGGTCCGCGAGGATGTCCGGGGATTCGGCGACGATCTCGTCGATGGCGTTGAGGAACGCTTCGGTCTCTGCCTCGGTGCCGGCGTTGACGCGGGCGTGGCCGGTGATGCCGATATCGCGGATGAGGATTCCGCGATCGAGCAGCTTCTGCCACAGCTCGGCCGGTGAGGCGATGTTGCCGAAGAGGACGAAGTTCGAATCGCTGTCGTGGACGGTGAAACCCGCCTCGGCGAGGTGGCTCGACATGCGGTTGCGCGAGTCGATGAGTCGGTCGACGTTGCCCAGCAGCAGCTCCGCGTGTTCGAGTGCCGTGCAGGCGAGCACCTGAGTGACCTCGGACAGGTGGTAGGGCAGGCGGACGAGGCGGAGGACGTCGATGAGCTCGGGGGCGGCGATGGCGTAGCCCAAGCGCAGGCCGGCACAGGCGAAGGCCTTGCTCATGGTCCGGGAGACGACGAGGCGGGGCCGGCCGTCGAGCAGAGTCATCGCCGAGGACTTGGCGGGGCGGGAGAATTCCGCATACGCCTCGTCGACGATGACTATCCCTGCGCAGTTGTCATAGGCGGCGTCGATGACGTCGAGGCCGATCGAGGTGCCGGTCGGATTGTTCGGGGTGCACAGGAAGACGATGTCCGGATTCGCACGAGCCACCTCGGCGGCGACCGTCTCGGCATCGAGAGTGAAGTCGTCTTTACGTTCGACATGCTGCCATTCGGCGCCGGTGCCCGTGGTGATGAGCGGATGCATCGAATAGGAAGGGGTGAACCCGAGTACGGTGCGGCCCGGCCCACCGAACGCCTGGACGATATGGCTGAGCACTTCGTTCGAACCATTCGCGGCCCAGATCATGGAGGGATCGAGGTCGACGGTGTCTCCGGCGCGTTCGTTCACACCATTCAGGTAGGTGACGAGGTGTTCGCGCAGTGCGGTGAACTCGCGGTCGGGGTATCGGTTGAGTCCTGCGAAGTGATCATCGACGGCGGCGCGCATGCTGTCGACGACGACGCCCGGAAGCGGATAGGCGTTCTCGTTGACGTTGAGCTGGACCGGCACATTGAGGTGCGGAGCCCCGTATGGCTTGAGGCCGACGAGGTCTGAACGCACTGGCAGAGAGTCGATGTTTCCCACGGCAATCATTCTACCGAGAGGCTCCCGCGCCGGCGGCGGGTCTGGCATCGAGATCGGCCGTCGCTCACCGATCGGACGGGTCACGCGCGCGTGCCGGTCGGCCGG
>NZ_JBNFOL010000018.1:0-73413 GCF_057364765.1 Brevibacterium sp. LAARM3_SD1
CTGACGGCGGCCCAGCAACCTCGCGCGAGGTTGCTGGGCCGCCGTGAGGTAGTAACTACGTGTGGAGGCGGACGTGGTGGAGGAGGCGTTCGGAGCGGTTGCTCCCCTGTGCATTGGCTGTGGCACCGCGATTGAGGGCGGTGGTCAGAGTGGCTTCGGCCGTCTCGGTGTCGAAGTCCTCGCCGATGACGACGAGGACGCTGTCCGCATCCGGCCCCTCACCGTCTCCCACGTTCGAGGACGGAGCCTTCGGTGCGGGTCGGGCGGCCTCGGCGACGTAGACGTTCGGGCCGACCGCCTGCACGACGAAGTCGCGCTGACCGGAGCCCGCGGCCACGCGCACGGTGCCTTTTACCCTGTACACCCCGGGCGGGAGGTCTTCGACGAAATCCATCACCGCATCCGGATCGACAGGGCCGCTGCCGGTGACGGTCACGGACTGGGCGTGGCGGTGTGGCATGGATTCCGCATCGACCTCGTCGTCACCGATCTCGTCGACTGCCGCCTCGGCGTAGGCCTGACGCAGCAGTTCCCGGATCGGCAGTTCGGGTTGGATCGGGTCCTCGCCGACGTCGGAACCGCCTCGGCGAGGGCCCCTCTCTCCTGCACCCGGGTCGAAGATCAGCGTGGGGTCGAGGCGGGCGTGTTGGGTGCCGATGACGAGGACGCGTGGGTTGCGTTCGTGGACGCGGGCGCGGACGGCGTCGACCGTGGCGTCACGGTCCGCGACAGGCACCTGATCGAGCTTGTTGACCAGCACCAACGTCGTCGCAGCGAAGCGCAGAGGCGGCAGAGAAGAGGTGTCGACGGTGTCGAAGTACATAGTCGCGTCGACGACGTCGATGACCCCACCGAGGTGGAATCGGTGGTGGCCCATGCGGGTGATCATGCGGGCCAGGGTCAGGGGTTCGGCGAATCCGCTGGCTTCGACGATGATCGCGTCGAGCCGCAACTTGGGGTTCGTCATCGCCACGAGAGCGTCCTCGAGCTCCGAATCATCGGTCAGGCAGCACACACATCCGCCCGAGATCGACAGCGGTTCGTCGACCTGGCCGACGACGAGCCCGGCGTCGATGTTGAGGTCACCGAAGTCGTTGACGATGACGCCGATGCGGGCGTCGGGGTGGCGCAGAAGGTGATTGAGCAGGCTCGTTTTTCCGGCGCCGAGGTAGCCGGTGAGCAGGATGACCGGGATCGCAGGTCTGCGGGTGGGGCAGCTCATTGCGCCTCCTCGGTGGTCGTGCTCGCTTTTCGTGCTCGGTGGCTCGACAGCGCGGGTTCTGCTGTGCGCGCGGGCCCCGTTCTCGGTACGGAGTCAATCGTAGAGGTGTGGGTGAACCGCCCGTTAATGGTAACGTGTTTCATTATTTCTCTCGCGTATGCGCGTTCATGCATATGCCCCTGTGACGTCGACAATGAGTTCGACAGAGACGATAAGGGAGGACTCCCATGGCAGCTCCGCAGAAGAAGACGCGCAGCACCGCACAGAAGGCACTCATCCGCTCTGCCCTTGAAACCGAGACCCGCTTCGTCTCCGCCAAACAGCTCCACCGCCGCCTCGAAGACGAAGGGGCCAGCGTCGGCCTCGCCACCGTCTACCGGCAGCTCAATGCGCTCGCACGCGGCGGCGATGCCGATACGATCACCATCGCCGAGACCCAGCTCTTCCGCGCCTGCGCACAGACCGAGCACCATCACCATCTTGTCTGCGAACGCTGCGGCACCGCCGTCGAGATCGACCCGCCGAGTGAGGACTGGATGCGTCAGATTGCGGCGTCGAACGGCTTCGAGATCACACACCATGTCTTCGAGATCTTCGGCCTGTGCACCGATTGCCGGGCGTCCGGCTGAGCGCAGCCGGAGCACCGCCCCGGCCTCAGACTAAGACCGCTGGCATCATCCGCGGTGCGCGGAGTCCCAGGCGGGGAACTCGTCGTGATACTCCAGCCAGGCCATCGGACCCCATCATGGGCTTCATCGCCGCCTTCCCCCGACGACCGCCGTATCCGGCCCGCCCCGACACCCTCGCCGAGGCGGGCCGGACTTATTCACGGTCGAAACGGCGGGCCCGCCATCACACCTGCGCTAGGGTCGGTGACCAAGGAGGACGAGATGCCCAGAGACTATTCATCGGACCGCATCGCGGCGATGGCGGCCGAACTCTCGGCCGCAGCGCAGACGTTGGGAGTCCCGCTCCGGGATACGCAGCCCGCCGTCGAGCTCGTCGCTGAGCTGCTCGATGCCAGCGCACGCTGGTCCGACGAGACGGGGACCCGGGCCTCAGGACCCTTCGGAACTTTCCTCGCCGGCTGCGTCGACGGGGCAGACCTCGACGACCAGGTGGTCGGCGCGGACCGTGACCGCCGGGGGCTGGACTTCGTCGACAGCTTGGTGAACGGGCTCGGGCTCAGCCCTGAGAGCGAGTGAGGGTCCCCTCCACATGAGCCAGCGCTTCCGCGAGTGGGGCTCCGCCCTCCCTAGTCGCAGCGTGGAGCCTGCCGGCGAGGAATGCGGCGACGACTGGACTGAGCGATGAGTCCGAATGCTTGATGTGCGAAGCGAACTCGAGCACGGCCGCGACCTCGTCATCTGTCATCCACGCCCCCTCCGGAAGTTCGGCGGCTGCGAGGTCCCGCATCCGCCGCACCTGCTCCGGTACGGCTCTGGCGCCACCTGGAGCGTCGGCGCCCGCCGCAGTCCCGTCCTGAGGATCGCCCGCCGTATCCGCGTCCGTGGCCTCGATTCTGCGGGCGACGCGCTCGTACTCCTCACGGGTGTCGAAGTCGACGATCTCCGCGGGGTCGACGTCGACAGGTGCGACCTCGAGTCCGCTGAAGAGGAGTTTGACCGCCCTGTCCTGCGTCTGGCCGATATCGGCCAGGCGTCGACGCAGCAGCGCAGTCGGCCACGCGGTGCAGAGGTACTGGAGCTTGCCGCGGTCATCGACGCCGGCGGCAGGCTGCCCGGACTCCCGGCTCGCGACGATGAGCGCCCGCAGATGGTCCGGCCGCACCAGCGGCATGTCCCCGGCCAGGATCACGGTGACCTCGGAGTCACCCATCGCCCGGGAAGCGGCTTCGATTCCGGCCAGAGGGCCCGAGAACTCGGGCTCCTCCCGTACGCTGCCGACCGAGTCCGCATCGGCGTCCGTGAGTCCGTCAGTGGTTCCGGCCACCCACACCTCCGCTTCCGGCACGGCCTGTCGGACGGTGCCGAGGATGCGCGAGATCACCGTCTGCCCGCCGAGGCGGACACCTGGCTTGTGAACGCCCCCGAACCGCCGGGAGCGACCGCCGCTGAGTATCATCGCTGTGATCGACATGACTCGATCATACGCTTTTCTACAGACAGTAGAATCAGTCACACAATTATGACGTATATCACTTTGTGACCCCGTGGGCGAGGTCCGACCTTCCACACAGACGCGGCCCGAGCGGCCTCCTGATTAAACACGGTGGAAACTGTTCCACTTTCCCCTCAACTCTGCTGTGATCGAAAGCAGTCGGCACATTCGTCGTGGAGGGGCAGAGTATGTCACAGCCTGAGATGCATCAACCATCGACCGCCGGATCACCTGCTTCGGCTACGAATGCGCAGCGGACCAGAGCACTGATCTTCGCTACCCTCGGCTTCACTGTGACGTTCTGGGCCTGGTCGCTCATCAGCCCCCTGGGACCGCACTTCGTCGAGGAGAAACTCACCGACGACTCGGCGCTGCTCGTCGCCGTGCCCGTCCTCGTCGGCTCGCTGGGACGAATTGTCGTGGGAGCGCTGACCGACCGCCTCGGCGGACGTTTCATGATGTCATTCATCGCCCTCATCACGGTCATTCCGGTGCTCTTCGTCGGCTTCATCGGCCAGTACAACTACGCCACGCTCATCGTCGGCGGATTCTTCCTCGGCGTCGCCGGCACGAGCTTCGCCGTCGGCGTCCCCTACGTCAATCGCTGGTTCCCCAAGGAGTCCCGCGGTTCAGCCATCGGCGTCTACGGCATGGGCATGGGCGGTACCGCGATCGCGGCCTTCACTACCGTGCCCCTGTACAACATCTGGCCGCAGCTGCCCTTCGTGGTCGCAGCCGTCGTCCTCGTCATCTACGCGCTCCTGGCTTTCACGTTAATGCGCAATCCACCCGACTGGCAGCCTGTGCGCCAGAGCCTCATCACCACCCTGGGACAGACGCTGTCGGTCAAGCTGACCTGGCAGGCTGCCTATCTCTACGCTCTCGCCTTCGGCGGCTATGTCGCTTTCTCCGTCTACCTGCCGACTTACCTCAACAACGACTATGGCCTCGAACCCGCCGATGCATCCCTGCGCATGGCCGGCTTCGTCATCGTCGCAGTCATCACCCGCCCGCTGGGCGGAATCCTCGCCGATCGCCTCGGGGCGGTGAAGACCCTCGGCGTGGCCTACTCACTCGTCGCCATCTGCGCCATCGCCCTGTCCTTCCACCCCGTGGAGTTCATCGTCTACAGCTCAGAGTTCATTGCGATGTCGGCAGGCTTCGGAATGGCCTCCGGTGCGACCTTCGCGCTCATCGCGCAGCGCTCGGATCCTGCAAGGGTCGGCTCGATCACGGGCTTCGTCGGCGCTGCCGGCGGACTGGGCGGATTCGTCCCGCCGCTCCTGCTGGGAGCGATGTGGTCGGCGACCCACGACTACTCGCTGGGTCTGCTGCTGCTCGCCGGCTTCACGGTCATCGCGCTCCTCATCACACTCTGGATCGGCGCCAACCCGCCGACGACGGCCGAAGCCGTGGACCATCATGATTCCGCCGCGGCAGCCCCCAGCGCCGGCTCGAGCGCAGAGCGCGCCGGAACCGACAGCGACCCGACGGGTTCGGGTATCAGCGACGACGACAAGGAGACACGGTCATGACCACCGAGAATACGGCGCAGGGCAGAAGCCAGTACACGCCGACCGATTCCTCGCCGCCGGAGGCGTCCGTCCGGGCACCGACAACTCGCTCATGGACACGCTCATCGGAAGCCGGAAGTTCTTCACCCCTCGGGCGACGATGAGCGAGGACAAGCGCGAGATCCACTACTCCGGCGGGCGGCAGGGCGACTCCTTCTATCGCAACCGCTGGTCACACGACAAAGTCGTCCGCTCCACCCACGGGGTCAACTGCACGGGTTCGTGCTCCTGGCACGTCTACGTCAAGGACGGACTCATCACGTGGGAGTCCCAGGCCACGGACTATCCCAGCCCGGGCCCGGACATGCCCGAATACGAACCGCGCGGCTGCCCTCGCGGAGCCTCGTTCTCCTGGTATACCTACTCCCCCACCCGAGTCCGCTACCCCTATGTCCGCGGCGCACTGCTGCGGCTCTTCCGCGAAGCCAAGGCCGCCAACGGCCACGACCCAGTGCTGGCGTGGAAGTCCATCGTCGAGGACCCGGTCAAGGCCCGCCGCTACAAATCAGTCCGCGGCAAGGGCGGACTCGTGCGCGCGACGTGGGCCGAAGCCGTCGAGATCGTCGCCGCCGCCTACGTCTATACCGTGAAATACCTCGGACCCGACCGCACCACCGGCTTCTCCCCCATTCCGGCCATGAGCCCGGTCTCCTTCTCCTCCGGAGCCCGGTTCCACCAGCTCATCGGCGGCTCGATGCTGTCGTTCTACGACTGGTACGCCGACCTGCCGCCGGCGTCCCCACAGGTCTTCGGCGACCAGACCGACGTGCCCGAGTCCGGTGACTGGTGGAACTCCTCCTACCTGATGATGTGGGGGTCGAATGTTCCGTTGACCCGCACCCCGGACGCCCACTGGATGGCCGAAGCCCGCTACCACGGCCAGAAGGTCATCTCCATCGCCCCGGATTATGCGGAGAACGTGAAGTTCGCCGACGAATGGCTGGCACCGGCCACCGGCACCGACGGCGCCCTGGCGATGGCCATGGGCCATGTCATCCTCAAGGAATTCTTCGTCGACGCGACGACGGACTACTTCGACGGCTATGTCCGCAAGTACACTGACCTGCCGTTCCTCGTCGAGCTCGAACCCGACGAGACCGGTGGATTTCGACCGGGCCGCTTCGTCACCGCCACCGATCTCGGCTCCGCAGCCACGTCCGAGGCCGACACCGAGGATGCCGACTTCAAACCCGCCCTGTGGGACAAGGCCACGAACTCACCGGCCGTGCCCAACGGCACCCTGGGCCACCGCTTCGCCGCCGACGGCGAAGGCAAGTGGAACCTCGACCTCGAGGACATCGACCCGGCCCTGTCCATCGCCGAGGCGACCGACGGCATCCGCGATGCCGTCGAGGTAACGCTGCCGCGCTTCGATACCGCTGCCCAAGGCGAGATCGACGAGATCACGCGCGGGGTTCCGGTCGTCCGCCTCGGCGAGAGGGTCATGACCACGGTCTTCGACCTCATGCTCGCCGAATACGGGGTGGGGCGGCCCGGCCTGCCCGGGACGTGGGCGGAGAACTATGAGGATGCGACGAGCCCGAACACCCCGGCCTGGCAGGAGGCGATCACGGGAGTGCCGTGGCAGGCAGCAGCCCGCATCGGCCGCGAATTCGCCGCCAATGCGCGGGACTCGAAGGGCCGGTCGATGATCATCATGGGTGCGGGCACGAACCACTGGTTCCACTCGGATCAGACCTACCGCACCTTCCTCACCCTGACCACGCTGTGCGGAACGCAGGGAGTCAACGGCGGCGGCTGGGCCCATTACGTCGGCCAGGAGAAGATCCGTCCCTTCACCGGATGGCTGCACCTGGCCAATGCCCTGGACTGGGTGCGCCCGCCGCGGCAGATGACGCAGACGACGTACTGGTACATGCACACCGATCAGTGGCGCTATGACCAGTTCGGGGCCGATATGCTCTCGGCGCGGGCCGGACACGGAAAGTTCACAGGGATGTCGACCGCCGATGCCGTCGCTCAATCCGCGCGTCTGGGCTGGCAGCCGTACTATCCGACCTTCGACGACAATCCCCTCGACATCGCCGAGGCGGCCAACCAGGCGGGCAAGACCAGTGCCGAGCACATCGTCGACGAGCTCAAGGCCGGAAGGCTTCGCTTCGCCGTCGAGGACCCGGATGCGCAGAACAACTATCCGCGCATCTGGTCGATGTGGCGGGCGAACACATTGGGTTCCTCCGCCAAGGGCGACCAGTACTTCCTCAAGCACCTGCTCGGTGTCGACAATTCGGTCTCCGCCGAGGAGACGCCTGAGAATCTGCGACCGCGCGACGTCGACTGGCGCGAGGATGCTCCCCAGGGCAAAATCGACCTGCTCCTGACCCTGGATTTCAGGATGACCACGACGACGCTGCATTCGGACGTCGTATTGCCGGCGGCCACCTGGTACGAGAAGCACGACCTGTCGACGACGGACATGCATCCCTTCGTCAACACGTTCAACCCGGCGATCTCCACACCGTGGCAGTCACGCAACGATTGGGAGACCTGGGCGACGATCGCCGAGAAGTTCTCCGAGCTCGCCCGCACTCACCTTGGCACGCGAACGGATGTCGTGGCCCAACCGCTCCAGCACGACAGCCCGGACGCCCTGAACACCCCGCACGGGCGGGTCAAGGACTGGAAGTTCGGCGAATGCGAACCGGTGCCGGGCAAGACGATGCCCAAACTCGTCGAGGTCGAACGCGACTACACCGCCATCCACGACAAGTACACCTCGATCGGTCCGCTGCTCGAGTCCCAGGGGATGAACGCCCGCGGCATCCGCTATGACGTCGATCATCACGTCGAACGGCTGCGTCGGCTCAACGGAGTCGCGAGCAAAGGTGCGGGCAAGGGCCAGCCGCGACTGGACACCGACCGGCGCGCCGCCGACTACATCCTCGGTCTGTCCGGCACGACGAACGGGCTGATGGCCACCGAGGGCTTCACCACCCTCGAGCGGCGCACCGGGCAGAAGCTGGCAGATCTCTCCGCCGAGCACGAGGGCAAACAGGTCTCCTTCGAGGATGCGAAGGCTGCCCCCGTGCCGGTGATCACCTCCCCGGAGTGGTCGGGCTCCGAGTCCGGCGGACGCCGCTACTCGCCCTTCACAATCAATGTGGAGCGGCTCAAACCCTGGCACACACTGACCGGACGCTATCAGTTCTACGTCGACCATGACTGGTTCATGGAGATGGGGGACGCACTGCCGACGTTCCGCCCGCCCCTGGACATGAATGCTCTGTTCGGCGAACCGCAGATCGGCGACTCGGACGGCACCGCGATCGCGGTGCGCTACCTGACCCCGCACAACAAATGGGCGATCCACTCGATGTATCAGGAGAACTTCTTCATGATGAGCCTCGGCCGCGGCGGGCAGACGATCTGGATGAGCGTCGAGGACGCCGAGGCGGTCGGCATCGCCGACAACGACTGGATCGAGGCGATCAACCGCAACGGCGTCGTAGCCGCCCGCGCCGTCGTGTCCCATCGGATGCCGCAGGGGACGGCGTTCATGCACCACGCGCAGGAGCGAACGGTCAATGTCCCGCTCACTGAGACGACCGGACAGCGCGGAGGCATCCACAACTCCCTGACACGGATCATGATCAAGCCGACTCACCTCGTGGGTGGGTACGGCCAGCTGTCTTTCGCCTTCAACTACTACGGGCCCACAGGCAATCAGCGCGACGAGGTGACCGTGATCCGGCGTCGCAGCAACCAGAACGTGGAGTACTGAGCAGCCGTGGCCCACACAGACGATCAGCACCAGACACCGACTCGGGGACAGGAGGCACACTGATGAGAATCATGGCGCAGATGGCGATGGTGATGAACCTCGACAAATGCATCGGCTGCCACACATGCTCGGTCACGTGCAAACAGGCGTGGACGAACCGCAAGGGCACCGAATACGTGTGGTTCAACAATGTCGAGACCCGGCCCGGGCAGGGCTACCCGCGCGGCTACGAGGATCAGGAGAAGTGGCAGGGCGGCTGGGCACTGAGCAGGAACGGCCGGCTCAAGCTCAAGGCCGGCGGCAAGCTGAAGAAGCTCGCGTCCATCTTCTCGAATCCGAAGCTGCCGGGCATCGAGGACTACTACGAGCCGTGGAGTTACGAATACGACAACCTGCTCTCGGCTCCGGAGCAGAAGCACATTCCCACGGCGCCGCCGAAGTCCCTGCTCACCGGCGAGCGGATGGACATCAAGTGGTCGGGCAACTGGGATGACGACCTCGGCGGGACGTATGCCAAGGCCGATCTCGATCCGATGCTCAAGTCGATCGGCGACAAGGTCAAACTCGAGTTCGAAGAGACCTTCATGTTCTACCTGCCGCGCATCTGCGAACACTGCCTCAACCCCTCCTGCGTCGCCTCCTGCCCATCTGGTGCGATCTACAAACGCGAGGAGGACGGGATCGTGCTCGTCGACCAGGACTCCTGCCGTGGCTGGCGGATGTGCATCTCCGGATGCCCGTACAAGAAGATCTACTTCAATCACCGCACCGGCAAGGCCGAGAAATGTACGTTCTGCTATCCGCGCATCGAAAACGGTGAGCCGACTGTCTGTGCGGAGACCTGTGTGGGTCGCCTGCGTTATATCGGGCTGGTCTTCTATGACGCCGATAAAGTCACCGAGGCGGCGTCGGTCCCCGATGAGAAGGACCTCTTCGCCGCGCAGAAGGACCTCATCCTCGACCCACATGATCCGGATGTCATGGATGCCGCCGAGCGGGCAGGCATTCCGCACGACTGGATCATGGCCGCCCAGCGGTCCCCGGTGTACAAGCTCATCAAGGAATACGACCTCGCGCTGCCGCTTCATCCGGAGTACAGGACGATGCCGATGGTCTGGTACATCCCGCCGCTGTCGCCGGTCGTCGACGTCGTCAAGGACACCGGCTACGACGCGGAGAACGCCGTCAACCTCTTCGCCGCGATCGATGAGCTGCGCATCCCCATCGAATACCTCGCGAACCTGTTCACCGCCGGGGATACGGATGTCGTCGCCGATGTGCTCCGCCGAATGGCAGCGATGCGGGCATTCATGCGCGATATCAATATGGGCATCGAGCCCGATGTGCGCATACCCCATGCCGTGGGGATGACTCCGGAGTCGATGGAGGAGATGTACCGACTGCTGGCGATCGCGAAGTACGACGAACGTTATGTCATCCCCGCCGGCCACTCCGAGCAGGCCCACAGTCTCGAAGGCATCGGCACGGACTGCCCGCTCAATGCCGACGGCGGACCGGGTATGAACGAGATGCCCGATGTCGCCTCCAGGGGATTTGCGGGCACCTCTGGGATGTCGGACCCGCTGGCCGAACGCAGCGCAGAGGACGAGGGAGAACGCTCGCATCTGCGTGGTCGGCTCAACTTGCTCAACTGGGACGGGAAGGGGCGTCCGACCGGCCTGTTCCCGACCGTCGACGGACCGGCAGGGGCCTGACGATGTACCGACCTCTGAAGTTCCTGTCCAAATGGACGAAACGCGCCGCCGACCATGCCGAGTCGGGCGGACAGACTGCCCCGGGAATCGACGATTCGGCATTGCATGCCGTCTTCGCGGCGGCATCCTGGCTCATCGACTACCCCGGTGACGATCTGCTCGAACGGCTGCCTCAGATCTCTGCGCTGCTCGACCAGGCGGGAGTCCCCGATCATCTCAAGGACGATCTGGACGAGACGATCGGCCACCTCGGTGCCGGTGATCCCATCGGACTGCGCGCCGACTATGTCGAAACCTTCGATACCAGGCGGCGCGGTTGTCTGTTCCTTACCTATTTCTCGAACGGCGACACGCGCAAGCGCGGGCAGGCGCTGTTGGAGATCAAGGAGATCTACCGGGCGGCAGGGCTCGACATGGACGAATCACAGCTGCCTGACCATCTCACCTATGTGCTCGAGTTCGCCGCCGGGCACGATCTTCGCGCCGGGGTGCGGATCCTGCTGTCCAACCGGGCCGGGATCGAACTGCTGCGTCTCCACCTCGACGAGATCGGCTCTCCCTGGGCCGGAACCATCCGCGCGGTCTGCGGCACCCTGCCCGCCCTCGACGGAGACGACATCCATGCCGTCGAACGGCTCGCTGCCGAAGGACCGGCCACGGAGACGGTGGGACTCGACGGACTCGGAGGATACGGCGATCTTCCGCCGAGCGCGGCCGAGACCACCGCGGCGATGACGGCGGCTGCCTCGGTGTCGTCTGGCGCGGCTGCGGGACCGTGTTCGGCCGGTGGCAAACAGACATTCATCCCGCTGACGGACGTGACAGGAGAGCGATCATGAACTCACCGACGGTGCTCGAGACGTTCCTGTGGGTGATCATTCCCTACATGGCGTTGGCCGTGTTCATCCTCGGTCATATCTGGCGGTTCCGACGTGACCGCTTCGGTTGGACGACGCGGTCGTCGCAGATCTACGAGTCGAAGCTCCTGCGCATCGGTTCCCCGCTGTTCCACTATGGAATCATCTTCGTCTTCCTCGGCCACGTCGTCGGCCTGGGGATTCCGAAGTCGTGGACTGCGGCGGTGGGCATCACCGATCACATGTATCACTTCATGGCGATCACGATCGGGCTCGGCGCAGCTGCGGCCACGGTCGGCGGGCTGGTCCTGCTCATCTACCGTCGCAGAACGAACAATCGGGTGTTCGGTGCGACCACCCGGCTCGACAAACTCATGTATCTCATGCTCTCGGTCGTCATCCTCGCCGGGGTCTATTCGACGATCTTCGACTCGGCACTCGGCGGGTACGACTACCGGGAGGGCGTGTCCGTATGGTTCCGACAGTTCTGGGCATTCCAACCCGATATCGCCCTCATGTCGACCGCCCCGATCGGATTCCAAGTGCACGTGCTCGCAGCGATCCTCATCTTCGCGCTGTGGCCCTTCACCCGACTCGTCCACGTCTTCGCCGCACCACTGGGATACCTGACCAGGCCGTACATCATCTATCGGTCGAAGGACAGGCAACGTCAGCCCCAGCGTCGCGGCTGGGAGACCATCGACTACTGAGACAGGCGAAAGCGGGGACGGACGGTCAATCGAGACTGACGGTCATCGGGGCAATGCCGATCATCGCGGGCGGTCGCCTTCGCCTTTTTCGCCATCGGCCCTTTCGGTATCGGCCCCTTCCGCATCGGACGCTTCGGCTTCAGTGCCTTCTGTTTCAGCGCTTTCGGCATCGAGCGGATTCGGGCATCGGTGTTCGCGAAGCAGGATCTGGCAACGGGTCTCTTCGACATAGGGCTGCAGGCGGTCGAGTTCGAGCGGTCCCGGCACCTGGCTGAGGAGGTCTCTGACGATCTTCGCGTGAATGCCGCAGGCGATCGCGCGCTCCTCGCCGACCATCCGATAGTGCGGGCACGGTGCCAGCGAGATCCGCAGGTCCTCTGCATCGGGCTCGGGCTCCATTCCCGAATCGTCGAGATGTTCGTAGAGCAGATCGAATTGGGCACCTGCTTCGTCGCCCAGTTCGTCGAGCTCCGCCGGCCTCAGTTCGGCTCCGGGCGCGAGGCGGCAGAGCACTTCGTGGTGTTCGCGAGCGCGAGCGATGCGTTCGGCTGCGGCCGCGTTCGACTCCGGATCGTCGACCGGATGGTAGACCATCGGCGGCCGCCCCCGCTCCCCTGTCGATTCGGACTGCAGGTAGACGAATCCTTCGTCGATGAGCACTCGCAGGTGGTCACGGGCGGTGTTGATGTGCAGACCGGCTTCTTCGGCGAGCTCTTTGAGTCGGCTGCCCGGGTTGTTCTGCACAGCGCCCAGCAGCAGGACTCGGCTGACCTCGGCCAGTCCTCGAAAATCGTTCACTCTTCGCGGCATGTCATCACATCCTTGCGACTGCCTCAGTCGGGAACAGCTCGGAGACCATCTCCACCTTTATTCTACATCTTGTAGAATTAGTTTTCGCCCTGCGCAGACAACGAAATCCGCAGCCCATCCTCGGCGAATGGACGCTACTCTGGGCAGGAACACACCCACATCGCGCACGCACCGTCGAGTGCCCGGAGGATGATCATGTCGAAGTTCGATGTCGTCGAAGCGTCCATCGCCGATCTGCGAGCAGCTCTCGAGGACGGGCGCACCACCTCGGTGGAGCTCGTCGAGGCCTATCAGGACCGGATCGCCGCTTACGACGGCCCCGAGACCGACACGAAACTCAACTCGGTGATCGTGACCAATCCGCAAGCCCTCGCCGAGGCGGCCGCCTCCGACGAACGTCAGGCGGCAGGTGCGACGCTCGGCCCCCTCGACGGAATCCCGTACACCGCGAAGGACAGCTACATGGTCGCGGGCCTCACCGTGGCCTCCGGATCCCCGGCCTTCGCCGACCTCATCGCCCAGAAGGATGCGTTCACGATCGAACGGCTGCGCGCCGGCGGCGCCATCTGTTTGGGGCTGACGAACATGCCGCCGATGGCCAACGGCGGAATGCAGCGCGGACTCTACGGACGCGCCGAGAGCCCATACAACGCTGACTGGCTGACCAGCGCTTTCGCCTCCGGGTCATCGAACGGTTCGGGCACGGCCACGACGGCGAGCTTCGCAGCCTTCGGCCTCGGCGAGGAGACTTGGTCATCGGGTCGTGCACCGGCGTCGCACAATGCACTCATCGCCTACACACCCTCGCGCGGGGTCATCAGCGTGCGCGGAAACTGGCCGCTCGTGCCGACCATGGACGTCGTCGTCCCCCACACTCGCACAATGGCCGATCTGGCGGAGGTTCTCGACGTCATCGTCGCCGACGATAAGCAGACCCGCGGGGACTTCTGGCGCGTGCAGCCCTGGGCGGAGATTCCGAAGGCGAGCGCGGTGCGCCCGGACTCCTATGCTGCGCTGCTGCCGGAATCGGTCGCGGCGGCACAGACGGTGTTGGCCGGCAAGCGCCTCGGCGTGCCGCGGATGTACATCAACGCCGATGACGAGGCCGGAACGAACCCGGACGGCGGTATCGGGGGGCCCACGGGACAGCGAGTCGAGACGCGCGCCTCGGTGATGGAGGCCTGGCAGGCGGCGCGAGCCGATCTCGAATCGGCCGGCGCCGAGGTCGTCGAGACGGACTTCCCAGTCGTGAGCAACTACGAAGGCGATCGGCCCGGCGCCCCGACGATCGCGACGCGCGGTTTCGTCACCGCCGACTACCTCGACCGCGAGATCAACGACCTCTCGTCGTGGGGGTGGGATGATTTCCTCGCCGCGAACGGCGACCCGAAGCTGGACACCCTCGCCGAGGTGGACGGAGCCCAGATCTTCCCCCACCCACCTGGTGCCCTGCCGGACCGGTACGTCGGTTTCGACGATGACATCGCGACCTACCCGGAGCAGGTGCGCACGAATCGATACGCCTCGGTGACGGAGATCCCCGAACTCGAAACCGGAGTCCGCGGACTCGAGGAGACCCGCCGGGTCGACCTCGAACAATGGATGGACGAGCACGGCCTCGATGCGGTGATCTTTCCGGCAATGGCCGACGTGGGTCCGGCGGATATGGATGTCGATGAAGCGTCCGCGGACCTGGGATGGCGCAACGGCACGTGGGTGGCCAATGGCAACCTCGTGCCCCGACATCTGGGCATTCCCTCGGTGACGGTGCCGATGGGGACCATGTCCGATACCGGAATCCCCGTGGGTCTGACGATCGCCGGACGCGGCTGGGACGATGCTGCGCTCATCGAGATCGCCGCAGCGTTCGAGGCGACCGGCGACCGTCGTGAGGCGCCGCCGCGGACTCCGCGGCTGTAGAGCCTCAGCGCCCGGAAGCGAGTTCGCGCTTTCGCCTGGAGGCGTCACGCAGCTGCATCCATCCGGCGAGGATGAACCAGATGAGGAACGGGTAGGACGCGGCTCTCTCGACGATGCCGACGGGCAGATTCCAGGTCTCGGGAGCAGCCAAGAACAGTGCTCCGGCGAGACCGAACGCGCCCAGTCCGAGCGTGAGCCCGCCGAATTCGACGGGACCGATCCAGCGCTTCTCGGGCCAACGAGTCAAGGCGACGCCCGCGGCGAGCAGACCGAGATTCTGGATTCCGGATCCGCCGAAACCGAAGACAGCATGCAGAGTCGGATCGATATCGGCGGGGACCATCCCGGTTCCGGCCAACAGCATTCCGCCGGCGGCGAGAAGGAAGGATCCGCACCTGCCCCAGCGACTCGGGGCGATCCAGTCGTGCCAGATGAAGGCGATGATCGCGAGCATCGATCCGGCGATGATGGAGACGCCGTTGACGAAGGGATGGGCCGGTGAGCAGACCTCGATCGGGGTTCCGACGTCTCCCCAGTCCCCGCATCCAGTCATCCCCAGATGACTGATGGGCTGCTGGGCGAAAGAGTAGCCGCCTTCGGACAGCAAAGCTGCGGGAATCTCGATGAGGACCGTGGCGATGCCGGCAAGCACGGCGAGAAGTGCCCACACCCGCTCAGGTTTGGGCGAAACGCGGATGGTGCCCGAACCGGCCACCTCTGCTCCTCCGTACGGCGACATCGGATGTTGTTCACGCTATCACTGCGGCCGCCTGAAACCTTCTGGTGAACCGGTCCGCCCCCTGGCGTGTCGAGGCGCAACAGTGGAAAAGTAGTGACCATGGTCGATTACACGGTTCTCGCCGAACGCGCTTTCACCCTCCTGCAGGGACATCACCAGAACGAACCACTCGTGCTGCCGACCGTCTGGGATGCCTGGTCGGCTCGCGCGATGGTCGACGTCGGATTCAATGCCCTGAGCATCGGATCCCATCCGCTCGCCGATTCGCTCGGCCATGCCGATGGAGAGAACATGACGCTCGAGCAAGCGCTCGAGGGGATCTCCCGGATCACCTCGGCGGTGGATGTTCCCATCACCGCGGATCTCGAATCCGGCTACGACACCCCCGCTCCAGAGCTCATCGCCGGCCTCCTCGAGGCCGGAGCCGTGGGTGTGAACATCGAGGACACGGTCCACAGTCGCGGCAGCATGCGCAGTCCCGAAGAGCACGCCGAATACATCTGGAGCCTGCGCCAAGCCGCCGAAGCGCAGCGGGTCCATGTGGTCATCAATGCCCGCACCGATGTGTTCAAGTACCCCGGCGACTTCGAAGACCCCACCGCCGAGGTGGTCCGCCGCCTTCGTCTGTGCACGGAAGCCGGCGCGGACTCCGTCTATCCCGTCCGTCTCCCCGATGTGGGCACTCTCAAGTCGATCCTTGCGCAGATCACTCTGCCGCTCAATGTCACCGCGCACCCGATCAAGGGCGCGGTGCCCGAAGAACTCGACCTCTCTCAGCTCGCTGAGCTCGGGGTCGGGCGCGTGACCTTCGGTCCGCTTCTGCAGGCGGCGCTGACCGACTGCTTCGCGGATTTCACGCGCGCCTGGCAGTAGGGCCATCACCCTGCGTCCGGCAACGACAACTGCAACTCACCTCCACCCCACCAATTGAGGAGAAGCAATGCCTGTCAACCCCCGCGAAGGCCAGCCGATCTGGATCGACTATGTCTGTCAGGACTTCGAGGCCGCCCAGAACTTCTACAATCAGCTCTTCGGCTGGGAATTCACCGACATGGGTGAGGAATTCGGCCACTACCACATGGTCACGAAGGACGGAGGCAACGTCGGCGGCGCCATGCGAGCCATGAACATGGACGGCACTCCGAATCCGGAGATGCCCACGGCTTGGTCGACCTACCTGCACACTGGGGACATCGCCGGAGTCCACCAGGCAGCGTTGGGTGCCGGTGCTGCGGACGTCGTCGGCCCGATGCCCGTCGGCCCGCTCGGCCAGATGGCCGTCGTCGTCGATCCGACGGGATCACCTATCGGCATGTGGCAGCCTGGTGAATTCTCCGGCTTCGACACTCCGCTCACTCCAGGAACTCCCGTGTGGTTCGAGCTCATGACGACGAACTACCAGGCAGCGAATGATTTCTACGCCAAGGTCTTCTCATTCGACATCACTCCGATGGAGGGCTTCCCGTACTCGACGCACGGCGATGGCGACGAGGCTGTGGCCGGAATCTGCGATGCCAGCGAATGGGCACAGAACTCCTATTGGCGCACCTACTTCAACGTCGAAGACGCCGATGCCGCGGCAGCGAAGGTGACCGAGCTCGGCGGCAAGGTGCTCGCCGGTCCGGAAGACTCCCCGTACGGACGCATCGTCACAGTCACCGATCCGGAGGGTGCGACGTTCCAGCTGCAGCAGAACCCCTGAGTTGAACCGCCGCGGCCGCGATTCCTCCGCCCAGGGCTCGGGCTCGAGGAATCGCTGCCGTGGTGGTTTTCGCTGTCGTGCTCCGCGATCTCAGGCCCGCAAGGCGAGCGCGTTCAGGCCCGCAGCGCAAGCGCGAATGGCAGCACCGAGGTGGCTCCTGCCCGCCGCAGCAATCGTGCACAGACCGTCATCGTCCACCGCGAGACGACCTCGTCGTCGACCAGCAGCACTGACTTCCCAGCCACTGCCTCCTCGACCTCCGGAGGAACAACGAAGGCCTCATAGAGGTCTTTGACGCGGAAGGCACTGTTGACGTCCGGCGTGCCATGGTCACCGACCTGAAGCAGCTCACCCCCATCGACAAGTCGGCCGCCGCTGCGAGGTTCGCGGCCAATGATCTCACCGTCACGGGACGGCGATTGCTCGGGATCGACACGACCACCTCGGGCCGTGTTTTCCAATCCCACTGCGCCAGGACCTCAAGGCACCACTTGCCGATCTGACCGGGCACTTCGGCATCGGGAGCGTCAGGGGCGAGGAATGCCCGGAGGGTCTGTCCCTGCCCGAGGTCGGACAGGCGGGCGATGGCACGTCCTTCCTCGGCGAGCTCTTCTGCCGGGATCCGACCTTTGAGCGGGACCCCGATGTTGGCCAGCCCGCTGGGCCAGGTGCTGCGCGGCTCGATCGGCAGGCCGATCTTGTGCAGGTTTCCGGCCGCGGCTTGGCGCTGTTCGTCGGAGATCTCGGCGGAGAACCACACTCCCGCGCAGTTGTCGCAGCGTCCGCAGGGTTTCGGGTCGGGATCGTCGAGCTGGCGGATGAGGAACTCCATCCGGCAACGCCCGGTCGCCTCATAATCAAGCATGGCCTGGGCCTCGTCGGCTCGGACGGCCGCGACCTTCTCATAGCGTTCCCGATCGTAGGTCCACCCCAGCCCGGTCGAGACGTATCCGCCCTTGACCTTCGATACTGCGTCTTCGACTTCGAGGGTCTTGAGCAGCAGATTGAGTCGGGAGCGTTTGGTTCCGACCAAGGTCTCCAAGCGAGCCACGGACAGGGGGCCGTCCCCCTCGGCGAGGGCTGCGAGCACGGCGTTCGCGTCCTCCTGGTTCGGCATCGACGCAGTCGCGAAGTACTCCCAGATCTGTTCGTCTTCTGCGCCGGGCAGCAGGAGCACATCGGCGGAGTCTGTGGCACGGCCGGCACGACCGACCTGCTGGTAGTAGGCCACGGCCGAGGACGGCGCGCCGATATGGACGACGAATCCGAGGTCGGGTTTGTCGAATCCCATTCCCAGCGCCGAGGTGGCCACTAGCGCCTTGAGGCGGTTGTCCTTGAGCTGCTGTTCGAGTTCGGCACGTTCCTCGGCATCGGTCCGGCCCGTGTAGGCGCGGACTTCGTAGCCTTGTTCGCGCAGCATCCGGGTGATGTCTTCGGCTGCGGAGACGGTGAGCGTGTAGACGATGCCGGACCCTGTGAAGTCGTTGAGGTGCGAGGACAGCCAGGCGATGCGTGCGCTGGCGTCGAGTCCGCTCAGGACACCGAGGCGCAGGGAGTCGCGGGCGAGTTCACCGCGGACGACGGTGGTGTCGTCGCCGAGCTGTTCGGCGACGTCGGCAACGACGCGGGAGTTCGCTGTCGCGGTCGTCGCGAGCACCGGGGTGTTGCGCGGCAGTTCGGACAGGATGTGGCCGATGCGGCGGTAATCGGGGCGGAAGTCGTGCCCCCAGTCGGAGATGCAGTGGGCTTCGTCGACGACGATGAGGCCGAGGAAGGCGAGCAGCTGCGGCAGCACTTCGTCGCGGAACTGCGGATTGTTCAGCCGCTCCGGGGAGACGAGGAGGACGTCGAGGCTGCCGGCCTTGAGGTCTTCGAGGACGGAGTCCCATTCGGTGACATTGGAGGAGTTGAGGCTGGCGGCGCGGACTCCGGCGCGTTCGGCTGCGGCGATCTGGTCGCGCATGAGTGCCAGCAGCGGAGAGATGATGAGGCTCGGACCAGTGCCGGAGGCCCGGAGCATGCGGGTGGCGACGAAGTACACGGCCGACTTGCCCCACCCAGTGCGCTGGACGACGAGGACGCGCTTCTTCGCCTGCACGAGGTCGCGGATGGACTCGAGCTGGCCGTCGCGGAACTGCGCATTCGGGCTCGCAGTGAGCTCGACGAGGATGCGCTGTGCCTCGATCGCGAAGTCGTCTGAATTGCTGTGCGATCCGGCTGCGGGTGGGGATGTCGGGGTGGATTCCGTCATGGGGCCAGTCTAGGTGGAGGGTCTGACACGGCTGGACGGGCCGACGTACCCTCAGCGCAGCGCGAGTTCAATACCCAAGGTGGCGAGCACTCCGAAGAGGACGCCCCAGAGGATGATCGAGATGACCTGCCAGAAGGCCACGACATTGCGGTTCGCACCGAAGCCGACCATCGCGGACGAAGTGATCTGCGAGGGCAGGAGTGTTTGGCCGAGCAGCGAAACTCCCGGCACGCCGAACTTGTCGAACATGCGCTTGAGTCGCTGTCGCTTCGGCTTCTCCTCGACCTCCTTATTCTTCGTCGCCTTGTCGCGGATGGCACCGGCCCCATAGACGAAGGCGAGCATCGAGATGACGTTGCCGATGACGGCTACGAGGATGGCGACGACGGGGTGAAGTCCGATCGCGACGCCGATGACAGCGCCGAAATACGACTCGACGAAGGGGATGGCCGAGACGAGCAGAATGCCCGCCCATTGCAGCCAGTCGGGAAAGTTTCCGGCGAATTCCTGCAGACTGTCGATCATGAGGGCTCTCTCTTCTTCCGTTCGGGTCCTCTGGTCGGGTCAGCACACTGTTCCTGCCGCGCCTTAAAACGCTTTGGCACACCGTACTAGTACAACGTACTATACACTGATCGAAAGCATCGTTGTCAATGAAGCGAGGAGCTCGGTTGTCGAAGCGAGACGAGATCATCGCCGCGGCGATTCGCCTGGCGGAGGGGTCGCAGCCGGGGCAGGCGAACCTCAGCGTGCGTGCTGTGGCCAAGGAGGCGGGAGTCGGGGCATCGACGCTGCGCCACTACTTCCCCACCCAGGCGGACCTCCACGAGGCGGTCGCGCTGCGCTCCATCGACACCGTCATCAATGACTTCTCCATCGCCGATTCGAGCCGTGCACCAGCCGATCGTCTCTATGAGTGCTGCGCCCAATTCCTGCCGACTCATGAGCATCGGGATGTGCAGCTCGAAACGTGGTTCTCCATGCACTTGCATGCGCTCGGAGCCGAGAAGCGTGCCGTGTCCCGTCGACTCCTCGAACATGGCCACCGGGTCACCTATGACAGCCTGCATCGGTGGCTGAATCTGCTCGCCGAGGAGGGGCACCTCGACCCCACCGAGGTGGCCCCGACCGCCACAGCACTCTTCACCACCGTCGACGGCATCGCCCTGCATTCGATCATCTCGCCCGAGACGATGACCGTCGACGCCGCGCATGAGCAGGTGAAGTGGACGATCGACAAGCTCCTCAGCTCCTGGTCGCCCCACAGCACCTCTTAGGTGGACTTTTTGGTCACGCTCTGCTCGAATCTCTGTGACCATTTCGCCCACCCAGTGCGCCGGGAAGCGGCTCAATAGAAGGCAACCGCACCTCTCGTCACCCGATCACCGCATCGCGGCGGCCGCGCGACGCAGCGCCTCGGTCAGTCGGGAGAGCTTGTCAGAGGCCAACGTCCAGTGGTGCCAGTACAGCGGGACGTCGATATGCGGTTCGGTGCCGATCTCGACAAGGTCGGCGTCGAGACCCTCGAACTGCATGACCGGCACCATCCCCCAGCCGAGGCCCGCCTCCACTGCGGCCACGAACTCCGCCGATCCCGGCACGACCGACATCGGCGGCCGCCCATCGACTCCGCACCGGCGGAGGAACTCGAACTGCAGGTCATCGTCCTGCCCGAAGTTCACCATCGGCAGCCTGGACAGATCCGCCTCGGTCCCGATGGAATGCCGATCGAACAGGGAGCGCTCGGCCACGGCGACGTAGCGCATCGTCCCGAGCTCGGCTACGGTCGTCCCGTATCCGCCAGTCGCCGTCGAGGTGATCGTGCCGAGCACCTCGCCCGACGCCAAGAGCGGCAGCGCTTTGTCCTGATCGACCATCTCGATGCGGAGGACGACGTCGTCCCAGCCGGCCGCCTCGGCGAAGATCGGGCGGAACCACGTCGCCATCGAATCGGCATTCACCCCCACCCGGAGCACGGTCGGCTCGCTCCGCCCAGCACCTGATCCGCCCGATCCAGGCGAATCGGCGTCGATTCCGTGCAGGCGGTCGAGCGCCTCGGACTCGAGCAGCTCGACCTGCCGGGCGTAGCGGAGAATCGCCTGCCCCGCCTCGGTGACGGTGATCGGGTTCGTTCGTCGGATGAGCACCTGCCCGAGGCGGGACTCGAGTGTGCGGATGCGCTGGCTCGCCGCCGAGGCGGTGATGCCGAGAACGAAGGCCGCCCCCTCGACGGTGCCTTCGTCGACAGCGGCGGCGAGGGCTTTCACGTGATCGATGTTCATGAAGCAATTGTGCATCAGATGCATATTCTGTTGTTTTTCTTCTGACTTGTCGGTCTCTACTGTTGAGTCCGTGCTCACTCATCTCATCACCGGACTCCTCACCGGCTGGTCGCTCATCATCGCCGTCGGCCCGCAGAACGCACTCCTGCTGCGGCAGGGGATTCGGCGCGAGCACCTCGGCGTCGTCGTCACCATCTGCATCGTCGCCGACGTCCTGCTCATCGGCGCGGGCACGGTGGGAATCGGGGCGATCGTGCTTCTGGCACCGTGGGCACTCGAGATCCTGCGCTGGCTGGGCGTGGCCTACCTGCTCTGGTTCGCGTGGACGAGCCTGAAATCAGCGCGCGAGGCCACCGGGCTGAAGGCGGACACTCATCAGCGGACCCTCAAATCCGTCATCCTCACCACTCTGGCGCTGACGTTCCTCAATCCGGGCGTCTACATCGACACCGTCGTCATGCTCGGCAACCTCGCGAACCAGCAGGGTCCGGGCGGAGTCTGGCCGTTCACGTTCGGGGCCATGCTCGGCTCGATCAGCTGGTTCCTCGTCATCGGCTACGGCGCCCGCGGACTCTCCCGCTACCTCGCTCGACCGCGCGTGTGGCAGGTCCTCGATATCGTCATCGCGATCGTGCTCGTGGTGCTGGCCGCGCGGCTGGCGCTCGGATAAGGGGCTGCGCCGAGGCGGCCGAGGCTCTACGGCCGTGCTCGAGCAGAGAGCTCCGACACGATTGCCCGCATCGCTGAACCCGTTTTCCTGGTCGATCCGCGTCGGTTAGGGCGCGGAAACCACTGCGGATCGACCAGACAATTCAACTTAGCGACTGCTATAGGCCCCGCGCCCCGGCCTAGAGCTCCAGACTCGGGTGGAGCTGGGTGAGTGTGACCATGCGCTTGCGGCTGCAGACCATAATCGTGGCGACCAGACAGATCCCAGTCATCAGCAACAACACCACGGCCGCTTGCGCTGCGATGAACATGTCGCCACCGGCAACCAGGGTGCGCAGACCGTTGACCGCATGCGTCATCGGCAGGAACGGCGAGATGATCTGGAAGATCGTCGGCGCCGTCTGCACCGGATAGGTTCCGCCTGCCGAGGCGATCTGCAGCATGAGCAGCACCAGGGCGATCAGCCTGCCGACCCCTCCCAAGGCCGCGACACACAGTTGGTGCACGGAGTGGAAACATGCCGCTGCGAGCATCGAGAACAACAGCGTCCACACCCACGCTCCGGCCGAGAAGTCCAAGGCGAAGGTGAGGATCGCATAGAGGACTGCGACCTGGGCGATGCCGAAGAGCAGCCCCGGAACGTAGCCGGCCCAGGCGATCCGCGACGAGCTGGCCGATGAGAACAACGCCCGGTACGGGATAGCGTTGATCACCATGTAGGTGATCATTCCGCCGATCCACAGGGCCAAGGAGACGAAGAACGCGGACAGTCCCTCGCCATAGGCGTCGACGGCGTTGTCCTTGACCTTGTCCGCGTCAACGGGAACAGCTACGACATCCGAACGATTCTCCCGATCCTTCTTGTCGTAGGTCGGGATCTGCTCGAGTCCCTTCTCCAGACCGTCGGCGAGTTCTCCGGAACCGTCGTCGAGTTTGCCAGCGCCCTTGTCGAGTTCCTTCGACCCGTCGACGAGCTGAGCCGATCCGTCCTTGAGATCACCGGCTCCGTCCTTGGCCTTCGCCGTGCCGTCCTTGAGCTGGACGGCCCCGTCGTGGAGGTCACCAGCACCCTTGGCAAGCTTTCCTGCACCGGCATCGAGTTTGATCAGCCCGGAGTGGAGGTCATCAGCACCGGTCGCGACCTTCTGAGCGCCGTCGTCGAGCTGACCGATCTTCTTATCGGCCGTGCGGATCTTGTCCATCACTCCGTCGACCGCGTCGGTCAGCTTGTCCTCGAGGCTCTTCGCCTCGTCCTTGGCATCGGAGGCGCGCTTATGCGCGGAATCGAGGTCCTCGCCAAGGCTGTCGGCATCCTCGGCGAGTTTCTTGACGTTCGGGTCGTCCGGATAGTCCTCCTGCAGCTGCTTGATCCGGTCGTCCATATCCCCGCGCACGGTGGTGCGGGCATCGTCGAAGTCCCCTTCGGCGCGCTCGAGCTTGGGGCGGGCCCCATCGACGACATCATCGGCCTTGCGTTTGACGTCCTCGGCCTTCTTCGTGGCCTCGTCTGCGGTATCGCGCAGTTCGGAGGTGCCGTCGGCGACCTGCCCGGCGCCGTCGGCGAGTTTCTTCGAGCCGTCCTTCGCCTCAGCTGTGCCCTTCTTCAGATCAGAGGCACCATCGGCCAGGTCGCCGCTGCCCTTCTTCAGCTCACCAGCACCTTTGTCGAGGTCGATGAGACCGGTCTGCAGCGTTCCGACGCCCTTGTCGAGCTTCGTCGTCCCGTCGACGAGCTCTCCAGTGCCGTCGTGGAGCTGACCTGCTCCGTCGTGCAGTTCGGACGCACCGTCCGCGGCCTTCTCCGTCTCAGAGTGGATGTCGTTGAATCCGAGATACACCTGGGTGACGTACTCGGCGGTCGTCGTCTTACTCAGTCCGTCCTTGATCTCGGAGAGGATGGTCCCGGCCATCTGCCCGACGATGAAGTTGTGGGCGTCGTCGGTGCGCAGCCGCAGCCCTGCCTGCTCCGGATCGTCACCGCCGGTCGACACGAGCATTTCCGAGAAGTCCGAGGGGACTTCGAGGATCGCGAAGTACTTCCCCTCGGCAAGCCCCTTGTCAGCCTCCTCCTGGCTGGTCTCCTGCCAGTCGAATCCGCCTTCGCCCTTCGGCGTGATCTCGTCGACGAGGTCATCGCCGGCGTTGAGCCTCTCCCCGTCCGAATCAGGCTTCTCCGCGCCCGTATCCTCGTTGACGATGGCCGCCTGCAGTTTGTCGAGGTGGTCGGTCGGGTTCCAGTTCGAGGCCAGGTACAGGCCGCCGTAGATCGACGGGATGACGATGATGACGATCATCGCCAGTCGCGTGATCGTGTGGCGTTTGAACCGTGAGAGTTCTAACCAGGGGAGAGAGAACATTCGGGAATCTCCTCGGATTCGTGGTCGTGGGGCAGGAGGTTCAGTGCTTGGACCCGCGGTGAGCGGGAAGGTGTGGTGGCAGTTCGAGTTCGAGCACCGACGGCTCCGCGCGATAGCCCAGAGAGCTGGTGGCGATGTCGAGTTCGCGCGAGTCCTCGCAGGAGACGATGACCGTAAGCGGATCCTCGGGGTCCCGCGATCTGCGCATCTGCTGGTATATGAGGATCCCCGCCCAGGCGCGAGCTCGGTCAGCGGATTCTCGCAGGTAGTCGATGTTGTCGATGACGACGACGGGTGGACGGCTGAGGCTCGCCAGTCCGAACTCGAGGAAGAATTTCTGCAGTTCGCTCAGTTCGGAGACGAATACCTGTCCGTTGTCGTCGATGAGGAAGTCCGCGCGCTGGGCGTCCTGTTTCGAAAAGGTCCCCGGCGGCAGATCATCGATGAGCTCCGTAGCCGTGGTGAAAGCATCCCGGAACAGGCCGATGACCTCGCGTAATGTCGACTTCGACGCCCACGGCTTATACCAGGGCTGCAGCATGATCTGCCGTTCGGCGACGTGCTGCGCGACCGTGAAATCGTCCTCGAGATCCGTCAGTCCGCCGATGTGTCCGACCGCGACCTGTCCGCGTACCTTGCGGGCCTGTTTGCGGATATCAAGATCGCCGAGGCGGCCCTCCCCTGCCGAGACTTTCATCCTTCCAGCCAGGGACAGGAGGAAAGAGGTTTTGCCGCTGCCGGCAGGTCCGCGGATGACAGCGACGGCACCTGTCGGCACCTCGAGGTCGACATCGGTGAACACGTCGCCTTGTTTTCCGGACAGGGACCAACCGCGCAGCGAGACCGCTGGTGCGTCGAGGTCGGCGTCCTCGGCGAGAGTGTACTTTGTGCTCTCCATAGCCTTGGCTCCCAATCGTCTGTGCCCGCTTCGATCCGGTGCACGCCGGATATTTCTGCATCGCGCAGGTGACTGCAGACTACGCCACTACCTGCGCACGAGTGTGTGGAGCGGGCGACTCCATTCGAAGTTACCCGATGGTAATACCAGTGAATTCTCTCATGGATCTGCTGCGAGAGTCAGGTCCGAGTACCGAGATGTCAGGAAACGCACACCGGCCTTCTGGGGAGGGGCCGTCGGGTGGCCATTCGGGCGGGCTGGCCGAGGCCTTTCGGCCGACCTTTCGAGGGCGGCCTCTCGGTCGGCTCTCTAGATCGGCCGGCCGAAGCCTCCGGGAGTGTATCCGGAGCGCGGATTCAGGGGGTGTAGTCGTAATATCGAAGACGTCGATGTCTCTCGACACACGACGACGAGAATGAGGAGCGGATGAGCACGGCCGATCGCTGCCTCACCGGACTGCACAGAAGGTGGGGCCTGAGCCCTTCGACACTGGCTCCCGGGTGCTTCGCCTCGGTGATGGCGACCGGGATCGTGTCGATCGGTGCCGAGCTCAAGGGGCTGCATCTGCTGTCCGTCGCTCTGTTCTGGCTTGCCGTCGCACTCTACGTGTTCTTCATCGTGCTCACCGCGGTGCGGCTCGTCCGATATCGCGACGCCGTTCGCGACGACCTGCATGATCCGACCCGGGCGTTCGGCTTCTTCACCGCTGTGGCCGGGACGAATGTCCTGGCGACGGGACTCGTCGGATTCGGCATGATCCCGCTTGCCCTCGTCCTCTTCGGTCTCGGCGCCCTGCTGTGGTTGGTGCTCGGGTACGGGATCCCCTTCACCGCCATCCTCGGCTCAAGCACACGGCCGGTGTCTGCCGGCGTGAACGGCACATGGCTCGTGTGGGCCGTCGCTGCCCAATCCGTGGCCGTGGCGGCGTCGAGTTTGGGGATCGAGCTTCCGAACACTCCGTACGCCGATCCCGGTCTGGCCGCCTTCCTCGCGCTCACGGCGGTGGTGATGTGGGCCGTGGGCCTGGCGCTCTACGTTGTGTGCGTGGTTGCCATCGGAGTTCGCATTCTCCGGCATCGGTTCGGGCCCAAGGATCTCGATGCTCCGTACTGGGTGACGATGGGCGCGCTGGCGATCACGATCGTTGCGGGTTCGCGGATTCTCGATCTCGGCGAGGCTCCCCTGCTCGAGGCGACACGCGTGCTGATCGGCGCTTCCTCGGCGCTGCTGTGGGCGGTCGCCACGTGGCTCATCCCGGCGCTCGTCGCCGCAGGCATCTGGAAGCATGCCGTCCACCGGGTGCCGATGACGTACGCGGCCGGGCTGTGGAGCATGGTATTCCCCGTGGGCATGCACTCGGTGGCGAGCATCTACCTGGGCCATTCGGATCATGTGCCCGCGATCGAGTGGATCGGGCAGCACTGGTTCTGGGTCGCACTCGCAGTTTGGGCAATCGTCTTCGTCGCCATGGTTACGTCATTCATCAGGACCGTCCGCCGACCCTGATCGGTCGGCCCTCGCAATACGTCCTCGCGGCAGCACAACGTCCCGCCGGCGGCATCTCGCACCTGTGCAACGGTGCAAGATGCCACTGACGGGGCGTGATGGTCGCGCAGCTGTAGGACGTTCAGCAGCGGGGCGTGATGCTCACACAGATATCTGCGCCGAGACCGGTGCCGGGCTCAGCGGTCGAAACGCTGCCCTTCGGGCTTCGATTCCATGACCATCAGCACGATGAGGATGATCCCACCGACGAAGGGAATCAGCGAGAGAAAGTAGAAGGGCCCCGCAAGATTCGCATCGTGCAGGCGTCGCCAGGAGACCGCGATGGACGGAACGATCGTGGCCAAAAAGGCGACCAGCATCAGGATTCCGGCAGTCGCCATGAGTGCTGTCGCACCGGCGGGAGGGGTGGCATTGTATGAGTCGCCCGACGCCGAGATTCCGGCGATCGCGACCCGGCAAACCCCAGAATCATGGGAATGATTCCCACGAGGGCGGTGAAGAGGTATGCGAACCAGTACTCACTGCGCGAAGCCCGCCCAGAGAACTTCGCGTAGTTCTTGAAGAAGCGTTTGACGGCCTGGCCGAAGGTCGCGCCGTAGAGCGGAAGCGAGAGGTCATCGGGACTGGCAGCACCGCGAGGCGCTCCGCCATATCCGAGCCCGTCGTAGCCGTGTCCGCCAGGCATTCCGGGGTCCGGCATTCCTGGGCCGGGCACGTCGGGGTCGGAGTTATATGCTGCGTTCGCGTCGTAGGACATGGTGACTCTCATTGGTAGTGATTGCGTACAAGAATGGTCGGCCAGCAGATCATCTCATCGGTGTCGATGTTGATGAAAATGCCGGCCGACCATCAGCGAGTCACAGGCCGTGAGAGTCAGACGTCGAAGCGCTGCCCCTCGGGCTTGGACGGCAAGACCATCAGGACGATCAAGATGATTCCTCCGACGAACGGAATGAGACCGAGGAACCAGAACGGTCCAGCGAGATTGGCGTCATGGAGACGGCGCCACGAGATCGCCAACTGTGGAATGAAGAGCGCCAATCCGATGAGTGTCGAGAGAGTGCCACCGATCATCGACAGCACCGAGCCACCACCGGCAGCCACACTGTTCATCTGCCCGGTGGCCGGATCGATCGAGCCGGCGGCAGCCGACAACGTCTGCGCAGCACCGATGCCCGACAAGATCCCCGGGATGAGCAGCAGCAGGAAGACGAAGAGTGCAGCAAACCAGTATTCGCTGCGGGAGGCACGTCCCTTGAAGTTGACGTAGTTCTTGAAGAAGCGCTTGACGGCCTGGCCGAAGGACGCACCGTAGAGCGGGAGCGAGAGGTCATCCGGGCTGGCGGCACCGCGAGGCGCTCCACCGAAGCCCTGCCCTCCGTAGCCCTGGCCGGCGCCGGGCACTCCTTGACCGGGTGCGCCGGAGTTGTATGCTGCATTCGCGTCGTAGGACATGATGACCTTCATTTGTAGGTGACGTTTCCGATCGCGTTCCCGCCGTCTCAGAGCAGAGGCTGCTCAGTCGATCTTCAGGAAGCGCGAAATCTATTCTGCACCAAGCTGTCCGTCGATCATGTGTCGAACCGGTTTCAGATCTGCAACACAGCTCATGATTCACTCACTTGTCATGGTCCGGACACGGAAACGGCGCCCGCACAGATCAACTGTCTGCGCGGGCGCCGCACTCCACATCGGGTTCAGTCCCGGGTGCCCAGTCTCGAAACGAACGTGAGACTCAGGCATCGCCTCCGGTGAGCGCATAGGCCTCGTCGACCGGCGACTCGTCGATATGCCCGTCGACGCGACGCAGCTTCTTCCAACCGAGTGAGATGACGACAACCGACAGCAGCACGGCCCCGGCGCCGAAGAGATACGGCGAGCCCGCACTGATCGACTCCGACACCGCGCCGGCGACGATCGGTGCCACGGCGCCACCGATGAAGCGCACACCCGAATAGGTGCCCGAGGCGACCGGACGCGGCAGATCGCTGACCTCCATCGCCGATTCGGTGAAGACGGTGTTGAGCACGCCCAGAAGCATGCCCGCGATGATGATGCAGACGATGATGCCGAGGAACGATTCGACGAGGAAGGACATCACGCCCAGCAGCACGGCGAGTCCGACGAGAGTGACGATGAGGCTGCGACGACGGCCCATCCGCTTCGTCAGCACAGGAGCACCGAACACCGAGGTGATCGCTACGCAGATGCCCCAACCGAAGAAGACGTAGCCGAGGCCCATGGCCCCGAAGTCCTCCATACCCAGCTTCGCGGCGGCAGCTTCGACCGGGAACGGGCTGTAAGCCAAAAGGATGAAGAAGCCGAAGTTGTACAGCAGCGCGGAGACGCCGAGGATGGCCACACCCGGACGGGCGAGCGCCCGGAACGTGGCACTGAGCCTGATCGGCTCCGTCGACGCTCCGTTCGAGCTCGTACCTCCGGGCAGCAGCACGATGATGGCAATGAAGCCGATGGCCATGAGAACTGCGGTGCCGAAGAACGGTCCGCGCCAGGATATGCCGCCGAGGAGTCCGCCGAGCAGCGGCCCGGTGGCGATGCCGACGCCGAGAGCCGCCTCGTAGAGGATGATTGCCTTCTCAGCACCACCGGACGCGGCGCCGACGATCGTCGACAGAGCGGTGGAGATGAACAGCGCGTTGCCCAGACCCCAACCGGCGCGGAAGCCGATGATCTGGTCGACGGAGCTGGAGAAACCGGCCAGCGCCGCGAACGCGACGATGAGCACGAGACCGATGAGCAGCGTGGTCTTCGCACCGATGCGCGAGGACAGGAAGCTCGTGAAGAACATCATTCCGCCGGTGATGAACAGGTAGCTGGTGAACAGCAGCATCGATTGGGCGGGGCTGGCGTCGAGCTCGGCCGAGATGGCCGGCAGGATCGGATCGACCAGGCCGATGCCCATGAAGGCGATGACCGCGGCGAACGCGACCGCCCACACGGCACGCGGCTGGCGAAGGATCGACGCTCCCGCCCCGGATTCGCCGGGTGTTTCGTCCCCTGTTGTTTCGTTGTCACCTGACGCTCTCATCTGCTGGTCGCGTCCCCTTTCCTGTGGTGTGTTCCGCTTCCGAAATCTGCTCCCGAAGCGGATTGAAAACTGAGATGTGCTCGGCGGCTAGTCCGCAGCCGACCCTGGACCCGAATCCGAGTCCAAGCCCGAATCCGATTCCGGGCCCGAATCGCCGGTCTGCTCGTCGGTGCTGTCGACCGGGTGGCGGTCCTTGAGGAAGTCCGATACCAGTCCGAGCGCACGATCGACGCTCTGCCTCTCCTCGACGCTCAGCGACTCGAAGTACGGCTGCATCTGCTCGATCATGATCGCGCGATTCTCCGCCAGCCTGGCCCGACCGGCATCGGTGAGCGAGAACTGCGAAGCGCGGCCGTCCGTCGGGCTGGGCTCCCGCTCGACGAGACCGGCCTCCTCGAGCTTGGCGAGGAGCTTCGTCGCCGCAGGCTGGGAGCTGAGATATCCTTGCGCGAAATGACCGACACGGACAGGTTGATACTGCTCGACCACGGCGAGCGCACGCAGCGCCGCCAGTGAGTTCTCGTTGCCGATCACTCGCCTGAACGCCCGGGTCAGGCGTGACGAGACGACAACGAGCCGCGAAACGAGTTCAGCCGAATCCACATCATCCATAACTTATTTATATACCCAGGTTATGCATTTCGACAAGTCGCTGTCGCCCCGAACACCACCCCGCCGTGCATGCGGCAACGCAGCCGAACCCCGCACGCAACGACTCCTCCACTACACGCAGATGTCGCCATGTGCCGAACCTCACTGCCGCCTCGGTGATGGTCGTGCTAATCTGACCTCACATGTTCCGGGGACGGTGAAATTCCGTACCGGCGGTCAAAGTCCGCGAGCCCCTCGCATTCGTGCAGGCGGTTGATTCGGTGAAATTCCGAAACCGACAGTCAGAGTCTGGATGGGAGGAGCATGGTGGCCTCGGCCGCTGTGTCAGGTGCGTTCGACCGCACCGTCGCATGCGTCTGAGACGCTCTGATGGTTGCACCCGCAATATCCTCCCTCCCGGCTAAGGCTCGGGAGGTTTTTTCATGGGCGTGCAACTTGGCGACGCAGCGGAGTTCACCGAACTCGAATCCGCGGCGATGGCCGCCGCCCTGGGCGCTGCCCGCGAAGGTTCTCGCGGAGCGAACCCGCTGGTAGGAGCGGCAGTCCTGACCGCGGATGGGCAGATCGTCACTGGTCACCACGGAGGAGCGGGAACACCCCACGCCGAGGTGGACGCGATCACCACCGCCCACGACCTCGGCATCGACCTGACCACGTCGACGCTGTTCGTCACGCTCGAGCCCTGCAGCCATCACGGCCGGACCGGGCCCTGCACCGAGGCGATCATCGCCGCCGGAATCCCCTCCGTCGTCTTCGCGTCCCCCGACCCGAATCCCCTGGCCGCCGGCGGTGGGAACACCCTCGCCGAGGCGGGGCTGACGGTTCGTTCGGGACTGCGCGAAGAGGACTCCCGCACCCTCAACGACCGTTGGGTGCGCGCCATGGCCGAGGCCCGCCCGTTCGTCACGGCGAAGATCGCACAGAGCCTCGACGGTTCCGTCGCCGCCGCGGACGGCACCAGTCAGTGGATCACCTCGGCAGAGTCTCGCGCACACGCTCACGAAGTCCGGTCCCGGGTCGACGCCATCCTCGTCGGCACCGGCACCGCCCTGGCAGACGACCCGCGCCTCAATGCTCGCAACCATGACGGTATCTCACTCGACGATCAGCCGCGCCCCGTCGTGCTCGGCACCTCCGATCTGCCGGTCACCTCATTTCTCGCTCTCAACCCGAACACTCTGCACCTGCGCACCCATGATGTCCGAGAAGCCTTGGACCAGCTGTACGCCGCAGGAGTCCGCCACCTTCTCGTCGAGGGCGGACCGACGGTGCTCGGCGCATTCTTCGCCCCCGGAGTCGTCGACGAAGTCTTCTGCTACCAGGCTCCGCTGCTCATCGGCCCCGGCCGTCGAAGCGTCGAAGGCCTGGACATCGGCACACTGACCGAGGCGCTGCGACTGGTTCCCGATGACACGGAGACGCCGGCGGTCTCGCAGCTCGGTCCCGACTTCCTGTTGCACTTCGCGGCTGCGGGTCTAGCCCCAGCCGCATCCGGATTCTCCGGATCAGGCACGTAGCCGCCGCGCTCCCCCCGCCGCCACAGACCAACGCTTGAGAACGCCACAGACCAACGCTTAAGAATCTGGAGTCACATGTTCACCGGAATCATCGAAGGACTCGGCACCGTCGAGTCCATCGAGTACACGAACGATTCGGCCGCGATCACCATCGACGCAGGCCCCCTCGTCACCGACCTCGAACTCGGCGGTTCGCTGGCCGTCAACGGCGTCTGCCTGACCTCGACGAGGCGGCCCGCCGAGCAGCGCCCCGGCCTCTTCACCGCCGAGGTCATGGGCGAGACCCTCCGCCTGACCGGACTCGGCACCTTGGTCACCGGCGACCGAGTCAATCTGGAGCGCTGCACACCCGCCTCGGGGCGCTTCGACGGCCATGTCGTCCAAGGACACGTCGACGGGCGCGGTGAACTCCTCGACCGCATCGATCGACCTGACTGGTCGACCCTGCGCATCGGGATCCCGAGCGAACTCGCGCCGCTCACCGCGGTCAAAGGCTCGATCGCCCTCAACGGGGTGTCACTGACGCTGACGGCTGTGTCCGAGCCGAGCGCATCCGCGGCGTGGGTGGAGGTCGGACTCATCCCGGCCACCCTGACGCACACGACGTTCGGCGAGCTGCCGGTGGGCGCGGCCGTGAACATCGAGGTCGACGTGCTTGCGAAGTACACCGCGCGTCTCCTGTCCTTCCGCACCGCTGCCGGCGACGACACCGCCAACGGCGCGGTTCCCTCCGACTCGAGCCCCGCCTCGGTGGGCTCGCCACTGCCGAACAGCACCCAGCAAGGAGTCGATCATGACTGATCCCATCGCTCACGCCAGCCGCCTCGATCCCATCGATGCGGCCATCGCAGCCATCGCGGCCGGTCGGCCTGTCCTCGTCGTCGACGATGAGGACCGGGAGAACGAAGGCGACCTCATCATGGCCGCCGAGTTCGCCGACGCCACGACGGTGGGCTTCTTCGTCCGGCACACCTCGGGCGTCATCTGTGCGCCGATGACCGCCGACAGGGCCGACGCCCTGCGCCTGCCGCCGATGGTCAGCGACAACGAGGACCCGAAGGGCACGGCCTACACGGTCAGCTGCGATGCGGTGGGGGTGACCACGGGAATCAGCGCCGCCGAACGCGCCGAGACCGGTCGGGTCCTCGCCGCCGCCCACCCTGATCCGGCGGCGATCTCGCGGCCCGGCCATGTCTTCCCGCTCATCGCGAAGGACGGCGGTGTCCGGGAGCGCCCCGGCCACACCGAGGCCGGGGTCGAGTTCGCGCGTTTGGCCGGCGCGCAGCCGGTGGCGATGATCGGCGAAGTGGTTCACGACGACGGGTCGATGATGCGCTTCGACGCGGTGCGTGACTTCGCCGATGCCAATGACCTCGTCATGGTCTCGATCGAACAGCTCATCGCGTTCCTTGACGAACGGGATGGGAATGCCTCGAGCGGCTCCGCTGCCGCCGTCTCATCGTCCGACTCTTCGGCCGCGTCGTCGACTGCGGATGATTCCCGCGCCGAGGCGGCCGGTGCACCCGCTGAGGACGAATCGTTCGAGGCGACGGCGGAGGTCGCGCTGCCATCGGAACACGGCAGCCTGCGGGCCCGGGCATTCACAATCGACGGGCATGACCACCTCGGCGTATTCGCGGGATCCCCGGATTCCGGTGCCGACGGACCGGCACCTCTCGTGCGCCTGCATTCGGAGTGCCTGACCGGGGATGTCCTCGGTTCGCACCGGTGCGATTGCGGTGAGCAGCTCGATCTGGCGCTCGACCTCATCGCCGAACAGGGCGGGGCGGTGCTCTACCTGACCGGTCACGAGGGTCGCGGAATCGGGCTGAGCAACAAGCTGCGCGCCTACGCCCTGCAGGATCAGGGGCGGGACACCGTCGATGCGAACCGGGATCTCGGGTTCACCGACGACGCCCGCGACTACCGCGCCGCGGCAGCGATCCTGCGCTCCCTCGGGCTGACTCGCATCCGCCTGCTCACGAACAATCCGGCGAAGACCTCGGCCCTCGAGGAACTCGGTATCACGGTCGAGGCGGTGGTTCCGCTCGAGGTCGCGGCGCGGCCGGAGAACACCCGCTACCTGTCCACCAAGCGCGAACGCATGCACCATGTGCTCTCACTGCCGGAGGTCACGGGCACGTCCGGCACGGGCGCAAGCACCACCGGAGCCGTCGCCAGCTGAAACTCGGTCGCCCCGGCGAGGCTGGGACCGAACGAACCCGCGGGTGCGGCAGCCGCCTCGGCGAGGGTGCTGCATCACCGGCGAAATCACACCAGACACAAACCAGGCTCTGCGGAGCCTTCGAACAAAGGACATATTCATGGCTCATTCCGGAGCACCAGAACTCACAGTCGACGCCGCTGACCTGCGCGTTGCCATCGTCGCCGCTTCCTGGCACACCCAGATCATGGACGGACTCGTCGACGGAGCCCAGCGCGCCGCTGCTGAGGCCGGGGCCGAGGCCACGCTCATCCGTGTGCCCGGCAGCTTCGAGCTGCCCGTCGCCGCTGCCCGGCTGGCCGATCATTTCGACGCAGTCGTCGCCCTCGGTGTGGTCATCCGCGGCGGCACCCCGCACTTCGACTACGTCTGCCAAGCGGCCACCGACGGCCTCAACCGGGTCGCCATCGACTCCGGCAAGCCCGTGGGCTTCGGCGTGCTGACCTGCGATACCGAACAGCAGGGGCTCGACCGTGCCGGGCTCGAGGGGTCCGTCGAGGACAAGGGGCATGAAGCGATGACCGCCGCCCTCGTCACCGCCCAGGCACTGGCGCCGTACCCGCTGGGTTGAGCAGGGTTGGAAGTTCCAGGGCTGGGCGGCGGAATCTGCTTCCTCAGCCCGACCGGACCGCAGAATCTGCCTCCCCGCAGATAAGTGTGCTCAGATTGCCAGTTTGGGTGCCCAAAGTGGCAATCTGAACACACTTAACTCGCCGCGCCGCTGAATTCCGCGCGGACGGCACGGGACTCCCGGCTGCCAATCGGCTCTCCTGTCCCGGTTGAGGCGCTGTGCCCTTGCTCTGCTCAGAAGAGCTGGCGGATGTTCGTCCGGGCGAGGTCGATGAGTTCGTCGCCCTTGCCCGAGAGCACCGTGCGGATGGCGTAGAGCGCGAATCCCTTGGCCTGCTCGACGGTGATCGACGGCGGCATCGACAGCTCCTGGCGTTCGGTGACGACGTCGAGGACCGCGGGCCCCGGGTAGGCGAGGAATTCTTTGACGACCTTCGGCAAGTCCTTGGACTTCTCGACTCGGAATCCCTTAATTCCGACCGCCTCGGCGATGGTGGAGAAGTCGGGGTTGGCGAGGTCCGTTCCGAACGTGACGAAACCGGCCGCCTTCATTTCGAGTTCGACGAAGTTGAGCGACGAGTTGTTGTACACGACCGTCTTGACCGGCAGTTTGTTCTGCGTGAGCGTGATGAGCTCACCGAGCAGCATGGCCAGTCCGCCGTCGCCGGCGAGCGCGATGGTCTGCCGGTCTTCGAACGCCGACTGCACGCCGACGCTTTGGGACAGGGCGTTGGCCATCGATCCGTGGCTGAAGGAGCCGATGAGGCGGCGCTTGCCATTCATCGTCAGGTAGCGGGCCGCCCACACAACAGGTGATCCGACGTCGGGGACGAAGACCGCGTCGTCATCGGCCATCTCGTCGATCAGCCGGGTCAGGTACTGCGGGTGGATCGTCCGCTTCGACGGTGTGGCCAGTTCATCGAGATCCTTGCGGGTCTTCTGATAGTGCTTGGTCAGGGACTTCAGATGCGTGCTGCTGCGGTTGGCCTTGATCTTCGGCAGCAGCGCCTCAACGGTGTCGGCGACCGTTCCGACGAGCGGAATGTCGACCTTCGTGCGCCTGCCGATCTGGGATCCGCGCACATCGACTTGGATGACGGTGGCATCGTCGGGGTAGAACTGCTGGTAGGGCAGATCGGTACCGAGCATGAGCAGAGTGTCGCAGTCCTTGAGCGCGGCGTAGCCGGAGGAGAATCCGAGCAGACCGGTCATGCCTACGTCGTAGGGATTGTCGGGTTCGACGAATTCCTTACCGCGCATCGTATGGACGATCGGGGCCTGGAGCTTCTCGGCGATGGCGAGCAGCTCATCATGGGCGCCTTCGGTGCCGGCACGGCGAGGATCGTCGTCTTCTTGCCCTTGTTGAGTGCCTTGGCCGCGGCTTCGACCTGGGACTCCGCGGGGATCATGTGCGACGGGTAGGCCTTGACCACCTCGGCGGCGGCATCGATCTCGGCCAGGCCGACGTCACCGGGGATGACGAGGACGGCCACGCCGCGCTTCTCGATGGCTTCGCGCATGGCGATGCGCAACAGTCGGGGCATCTGCTCGGCCGAGGAGACGTTCTCGACGTAGACGCTGCAGTCACGGAACAGCTCGGTCGGGTGGGTCTCCTGGAAGTAGTTCGAGCCGATCTCGTCACTGGGGATCTGGGCGGCGATGGCCAGCACGGGAACCCGCGAACGCTGGGCGTCGAAGAGCCCGTTGATGAGGTGGAGGTTGCCGGGTCCGCAGCTGCCGGCGCAGACCGCGAGTTCACCGGTCAAGGCGGCCTCGCCGCTGGCGGCGAAGGAAGCGGCCTCCTCGTGGCGGACGTGAACCCATTCGAGCTGCGGGTTCACGCGGAGGGCATCGGTGAATCCGTTGAGCGAATCACCCGGGATGCCGTAGACGCGCTTGACTCCGCTGGCGACGAGGGTATCGACGATGTTTCTGGCGACGGTGGGCATTGACTTCCTTCCGTTGAACCATGGCACCGGGGTGCATTCACAGCCCCGGCAGGGGGCGGCCCCGTAATCGAGGCCGTGACCGCGCTTTCAGTCTAGCCCCGAAGTCCACTAGGGCGGCTGTCCGATTCCTCACCCTCGGATGCGGGAATACCCTCGCCGAGGCGGCCCTGACCATGGGTTCGCATGTGCGTAATCCTCCTACGAGGTGCTTGAGGTTCGCAGAAGTGCCCAAATGATGTATCAAGCAATTTGCCATATCTTCGAAACGTGTAAAAAACTGCCGATTTTTTTACACGTTTCTCTGCTCAGAGAGCGTGCCCCTCACCGAGGCGGCATTCACGTCCGCGCCGACAGCAGAGTCGCCAGCGTGAGCAGCCCGGCCATGGCCACCGCCATCATCGGGTACCCGCCGAGTACCCCGGCCAGCGCCGGACCGGCGACCGGTGCGAGCGCGGTGCCCGCGGTGATCGGGGCGACGAAGACTCCGTTGATGGCCCCGAAGTTCCTCGTCCCCCACCTGTCGGAGACCGCGGTGGCCTGCAGCAGCGTCATACAGCCGCGCACTCCGCCACCGAGCATAGCAATGCCGATGAGCAGCCAGATCGGCCCGGGAACCAGGGCGAGCAGCCACAGTCCGACCGCGCCCGAGGCGAAGAGGGTGACTGTCCGCGACCGTGTCGACGAGTGCCGTTCCAGGCTCGGGTAGCCGAATCGTCCGGCCACCTGGCCGAAGCCGACGAGCCCGAGGGCGATGGCCGCCAGACTGTATGCGGCGCCGCGCTCGATGATGAGCGGGATGATGTTGATCGTCACCGCGAAGAGGGTGAACGTGGCGATCGCGACGGCGATCTGCAGAGTGATGAAGCGCGGGTCTCGCGTGACCTGGCGCAGTTCGGCTCGGCTCGGCTTCACCGCGGATGCGGACGCCTCGTCGGTCCAGGTGCGGTTGAGGAAGAACAGGTGCATCGGCAGGGCCAGGACTGCGAGCAGTCCGGCGAGAACTCCGTAGGTTCCGCGCCAGCCGAGTCCGTCGATGAGCCAGGCGATGATCGGGGCGAAGACCGTCGAGGCGAGCCCGCCGACCAGCGTGATCGTCGTCAGCGGCTTCGTCCGCTCCGCCCCATACCAGCGGGTGATGACGGCGAAGGCCGGCGGGTAGAGCGTCGCTGCTTGGGCGAATCCGGCGAGGATCCAGGCGGCGAAGAACACGAAGAGGTTCGGCGCGATCGCGACGAGCCCGAGCGCGAGGACCCCGATGACAGTGCCCGCGCCCATGATCAGCTGCGGGCCGTGCCGGTCGAGCATCCGCCCGACCGTGGGTCCCATGAGTGCTGAGACGATGAGCCCGACGGTCAGCGCCGCCGTAACCGTCGTGTGGCTCCAGCCCATGTCCGCCGAGATCGGAGTGACCGCCACCGGCAGGGAATAGTAGAGCAGCCCCCAGCACACCAGCTCGGCGACGCAGAGAGCGGCCAGTCCCCCGCGCGGCTTATCGGTCGTCGTGCTCACTCACTGTCCACTTCCTCCCACACCATCGTCGAGGTCAGCGTCTTCTGGCGGCTCGGATTCTCGATCGAGGTCGCCGCACCCACATAGGGTTCGATCGTCTGCAGCAGCTTCTGCGGTGTGGCGAGCACCATGTGGAATCCGAATTCGATGAAGATGTCCAGTGCCATGCGGGTGTAGCGGGTGTCCGCCTTGTCGAAGGCCTCGTCGAGGATGATCGTCCCGTAGCGGGAGATCGCCTCGTCCGGGTCGGCCAACTGGTAGCGCAGGGCGGCGGCGAGGCAGAAGATCACGAGCTTCTGCTGCTGACCACCGGACATCGCAGCCCCCGAGTCGTAGGTGGCATGCGCTCGGCCATAGTCGTCGATCTCCTCGGCCAGGAAGCTGACGTGCAGACGTGTGTCGAGGCACTGCTGCCGCCACACCCGGTCGACGTGCTCGCTCGAGGAGAAGCGGCGCATGATCTCGGCCAGAGTGTCGTATTTCCGTTCCGCCGTCTCCTCGTCCTCATTCTCCCAGACGCCGCCGGCGATCTCCCGCAGGTCGGCGATGAATGTGTTGACGGTCTCCGAACGACGAGTTTTGACCTTGAGCCGCAGGTAGCGGTCCTCATCGAACTGAGACCGCAGCAGGGAGGAGTTGATCGGAGCGACTCGGTCCTCGATGTCGCGCGGTGCGGCAAGGATCTCGTTGAGGAGTTCGCCGATGAGGTTGCGGGAACGCTGATGCAGCAGATCGCGGAAACGCACCTCATGGTCGGGCAGTCCGTGGGCTTCGATCTCGTCGAGGATCGCCAGATAGTCCTGCCTGTCATCGACCTGCGCGGTCAGCTGCGCGCCGACCGACGGCCAAGCAGCCTTGAACTCGACGGCCAGTCGCGTCACCACCTGTCCGGCATCGCTGGCCGCGGCCTGAGCCCGATCCTTCTCCGCCTGCAGAGTCTGTGAGATCTCCTGTCCGGCCTCGGCCAGTCCGTCGCGACGTCCGCCGCCGGTGACCTTCGCGAAGCGCCTTTCGAGTTCCTCGCCGAGGCGGTCCTCGACTTCCGGAATGCGACCGGCGGTGATGTCGTCGTCGAGTCGGGTGATCTCGTCGCGCAGGCCGGTGATCTCCTCGTTGGCCCGGCGCAGAGCGTAGTCGGCATCGGCGCGCTCGGTATCGGCCTGGTCCTTGGCGGCCTTGGCTTCCCGTTCGGCGCCGATCGCCTGCTGCAGGTCGCCATCGGCGGCTTCGAGTTCGCGCAGTCTGGCTTCCAGCGCGTCGACTTTCTCCCGTGCCCCGGTCTGATCGACATCGCTCCAGGTCTGTTCGCGCAGTCCGCTGAGGATGCCGCGTCGCCGGTGTGCCTGCGCGGTCTGCGCGTCGGCGGTCGAGACGATCGATTCCGCCTCGGCGAGTTCGGACTGTGCCTCCTTGAGGGAGGCGATGAGTGCTTCGAGTTTGGATTCCCGGTCACCGAGCACCCATTGGCTTCGGTCATCGATGCGACGCCGGTCGTCCTTCTCGTATCGGGTGCGCGAGGTCTTGATCTGGCCTTTGACGGTCACCGCACGGTGGTGGTCGTCGAGTTCTTCGGGGGCGTCGACACAGGCGAAGTCGAATCGTTCCGACAGTGTCGAGCGCACCCAGTCGCCGAATCCCGTCTCGGCCACGTGCACCTTGTTGATGAGCGAGGAGTCGCTTCCGGCCGGTCGCGGACCGGGCACATGGGCGGGGACCTCTTCGAACACGAGTCGTCCGCGGATCCGGTGGGAGTCGACCCAGGCGCGGACCGAGGCGATGTTCTCGCTGCGCACGAGAACGGTCAGTGCCATGGGCCGCAGCACACGTTCGATGGCGCCGGTCCACGCAGCTTCGTCCGGATCGACTTCGATGAGTTCGGCGGCGAAGGGCAGTGCCTTCTCCGTCAGCCCGGTGCCGTCGGCGAGTTCTCGGCGGATTTCGAGCAGGTTCGTGGGCACGGTCGATCCCGAGCGGCGCAGGGAGTCGATCTCGGCTTCGAGTTCCCGCACACGACGTCGGGCGGCGGAGAACCGATCGTGGTCTGCGTGGGTGGGTCCGGTCACCTCGGTGTCGTCGTCGATGGCCGCGGCGATCGTGGCCTGGAGTTCGGCGAACTCCTTCTGCGTCTGCGGGACGGTGGTGATTCCCGCCTGCTCGAGTTGGCGGCTGAGCGCTTCCCATCGGGTGGTGATGGCTTCGAGTTCGGCCTCGGCCGTGGCGATGCGCTGCTGCAGGTGTTCGGCTTCGGAGCCGCCGAGTTCGAGGGTGGCCCGGCGGGCGAGATCAAATTCGTCGACTGCGTCGTCCAAGTTGCGTTTCGCACGGTCGGCGGCGACTTCGAGTTCGACGAGCCGACTTGTGCCGGCGGTCAGTTCGTGGCGGAGGAGGTCGAGTTCGCGGCGTTTCTGGAACGGCAGGAGCGCCTCGCCCAGAGCCAGCGATTCCGCGGCTTCGGCGTGGGCGGAGTCGAAGGCTGCGGAGGCCTCACGGAGTTTGAGCAGGTGGTCGCGCTGGCGGCGCAGCTCGACGACATGGTCGTGGGCGTCCTTGAGGTCGCCGAACTGCCCGATGGCGGTCTCGGCGAGGTCGAAGGTCACCGGGGTTTCGAGCATGTGGTCGCGGAAGAGGCGATCGAGGCTGTCGAGGCTTTTCGCCGATTGGGTCTTGTGCAGCAGCTGGAGCGCGGATTCGCTGGCCATGCCGAAGACCTTGCGCATGCGAGCGTAGAACCTCGCATGCGAGCCGTTGGAGGTCACGAGCGCGTCCGGCCGGTCTGCTTTGAGTCGGCGTGCTTCGAGCCCCGAGCGTGCATATTGCTGAAGTTGGGACAGGTCGAGGCCTGCGCGTTCGAGCACGCAGATGTCCGAGAGGTCGCTCATCTTCGTACCGGAGCCTTTGACGAAGAAGAGCCGGGCCAAGGTCAGCGGCCGATCGGAGCCGTTGTCGTACCGCAGCAGGATCCCGCTCCAGGTGGCGCGGGGTCGCAGGAACTTGCTGACGACCCGGTCCTCTTCCGAGTCGGCTGTGCGTGTCCAGGCTCCGCGGACGTAGCTGATGAGGCTGCGCTGATCGAGCCGGTTGCCGGCGGTCTGGGCGGCGACGTTGAAGCGCAGCCATTTGTCCGGGGTGAGTACGGCGGCGATGCCGTCGAGCAGTGAGGATTTGCCCGATCCCGAAGGGCCGGTGATGAGGTGGCCTTTGTGGGAGACGGGGATGCGGTGGATGTCGGAGTCGAACGTTCCCCAGTTCGCGATCTGGATCTCCGAGAGTCGCCATTGGGCGCCGACGTCGGGCCTGCCCAGTCCGCGTGCGCGGGCCTGATCGGCGACGAAGGCGGCATCGAGCGGGAAGAGTGCTTCGGTCACGCGTCGTCCTCCTCTGTCAGGTCCGGTCGGGGGCTCTGCCCGGCGGCGATGCGTTCGTAGACGTCGATAAGTTCGCGCACCCGATCTTCGTCGATGAGGAACTTCACCATCGGGGAGATCTCGAAACGATCCTCGCTGACGCTGTGGAGCACGCGCAGGCGGTTGCTCATCCGCCCCCACGCGCCGTTGAGGTGGCGGAGGAAGCTCGATTCGTCGCCGGTGCGGTAGATCGCCATGCGCTCGTAGACCTCCTCGCGGTCGATGATGACGCGGTTCTCTCCGGGAGCGGCGAGCAGCATCTGGCGCAGGACGATGAGCATCGCGGTGTCGAGGAAGGTCAGCCTTTCGCTGCGCACTGCGGCAGGCACGTCGAGTTCATCGGTGACGACCTTGCGTGTGAATGCGAATTCGTCGATTTTGTCGATGACCAGGTCGAGGAAGAGATCGTGGAGGCGGGACCGGACGAGGCGTTCGTCGGCGATGAGCGCCGACCACAGCTGCGGACTTTGGGCACCGGAGACGTACGGACCTTTGAGAAGTTCGAGCAGAACCCGCCGTGTACGTTCGCCCAGTGTGCCGGTGTCGTCGGTCCACAGTCCCGTCGACGAATGCCCCATTCCTCTGTCATCGTCACGAGTTTCGTCTCGGGCGCTGCCGTTCGTGTGCTGCTCGGTCGAGGTCATAGAGTGATGCCTTCAGTGAAGTAGTGTCTGCGGATCGTGGCGGTGCGGCCCGTGCCGTCGATGCCGGACCAGGTGAGAACCTCCCGCTCGTCGGGATCGACCTCGCCGTGCGTATTGGCCAGGGACAGCAGCCCGACGACGCTGGCCAGGCCCTGTGTGGCAGGGAACCGGTCGAGGATCTCCCCCACCGAGGCCGCCTCGGCGTCTTGGAGGGCGTGGTTGATGTTGTCACTGAGTTCGGAGAAGTCGATTTCGGATTCCCGGGCGACGGCCAGCAGCTCTGCGAAGTCGATCTCCTCGTCCTCGGCCTCTGCCAGTTCGGCACCGGCATCGAATTCTGCGGGATCGTGGAGGACGACCTCGCCGAGGCTGCCCAACGTCGAGCTCGAGAGTTCGAGTTCGACGCCGACATCGTCATAGGGCCTGACCAGTGCGGAAGCTGGCACGGCTGCGGACAGTCCTTCCTGGAGGAGGTTGCGCATCGCCCGGTCCCGTTGGAATTCGTGCGAGTGGACGTAGCGGCGCAGACCACGGGCGAACTCGGTGAGGATGTCGGAGACCTCTCTCGATCCGTCCTTCATCTGTCGCATCAGTGTGCGCAGCGACCGGCGCGTCTCCAGAGACAGAGTGGCGGAGAAGTCGCGGTCGAGGATGGCTGTGATGTCTTCGTCGAAGGCCGCGGTCTGCTCGGGATCGCGCACAAGAGCGGAGAAAGCGGAGAAGGTCTGTCCCTCGTCGGAGGATTCGATGAGGTCGACGCCGCGGAAGATGTCGTCCAGGACCTGTGAGCGATCTTCCTCGGCGGCGAGGACCGACACCCGCAGGTCCTGGTTGAGCTCTTCGAACCGAGCTCGCACTCGCGCGAAGTCGGCGGGCAGGCTCTGCGCCTGCTGGAGGATGTCGTTGACCCGTTCAGAGGCTCTCCGACGGTCGAGGACGACCGAGCGCGGATCGCCGCGGCGGACTCTGGCGATCTCGGCATCGATTCGGTCGCGCTGCGCCCGCAGCGCGTCGAGGCGCCGTGAGGTGTCCGGGTCGGTGTCGATGGCGAGCTGGCGCACGGATTGTGCGAGGCTGACCAGTCGAGATTCGGTGGCGGTCTGCGGTGGGGTGCGCAGCTGTTCGAGCATGCGGATGGCGTCGAAGCCGGCGGCGGAGAGTTCGTAGGTTTCGCCTCTCGCGGCGGTGGCGGGCCGACGGACGAGGATCTCGGCGCGACGCCAGTCATCGCAATAGGCCTTCGCCGTTCGCAGCGAAAGATCGAAGTGGTCGCGAAGCTCCTCGAGGTCGGCGTCGATGCTTTCGTGCAGATCCTCGGTGTTCATCCTGGTGCCGGGCCTGCCGAGGTGAGCGTCGAGGGTTCCGGCCATGACGGCGAGGTTGTCGGCCCGGAGCATGCGCAGGGTGGCATCGGATTCGAGCAGTCGCCGGTAGGCGAGCGCGGATGACAGGGCGGACATAGAAACTATTCTCTGCGCCCGGGCGGGTGCGCGCCAATTCGCGGCCCACAGCCGGCAACCCTGCGAACGGAAGCCGGTTGGCTTGCGCCGACCAGAGTGTGATCTAGCGCCAGCGCATGCGCAGCACCGAGGTCATTCCCCAGGGGTCGCCTCCGCGCACGGCTGCAAGGATGCCGGCCCCGTCGGGATTGCGGGTGTAGATCGGTTCGCCTCCTCCGATCCAGGTGTCCCAGGCAGCTGCGAAGGCCACCGCACGCTCCTTCTTCGTCCCCAGCGCCGTGGGCACGCCGACCCAGATCGGGTCGGCTGTCTGGGCGGAGCCGGTCCCCCACCGCATCTGCGTCAACCAGCCACGCACCCCCTGGGCACGACTCGGCAGATGCCAGCACGGCAGCAGATACCGCGGATCGCCGATCGGCGATACCGCTTCGTCGAGGGCGAGCGCGAAGACCTCCGCCGAGGCGGGATCCGCGTCGAGGTGGCACCGCAGGTCTCCGCGTGCGTCGATCGTCATTCGCACCGCGTCGGCACCCGCGCTGCTCAGATCGAGAGTGTGCAGTGCCTCGGCGATGGCACCGGCGATCTGCGCGACGGTCGGGTTGGCCCCGTAGATGCGTTGCCTGCGACCGCCGGCAATGGTGAGGACAACCGGCAAACTCACCAGCAACGAGGCTGCGATAAGTCCGAGGATCCATGCCGCGCCCCCATCACTCAGCACCGCAGCCGCAACGAGGAGGAGACCTACCACTGCCCAAACGATGACGGTCGGTGCACGGAGAGGGAAAGGAAGGAACTTACCGGGATCACCCTTGCAGTGCCGCGGCATCGGGATGATGCCCTCGGCGGTGGCCTCGGTCCCGGCACTTCCGGAGGCGGCTTCCGTGCGGCCGCCTACTCCCCGGTCGGACGAGTCGACGACCTCGGGTCGGCCTGAAACGGCCACAGCACCCTCGACGTCGGCGTCGATGATCCGCACCGATCGCAGCTCCTCGTCGCGGTAGTCTGCGCCGACCTGCCAGCGTTCGGCCACCTCGACGCGGGTTTGGGATCGTCGGGTCATCCGCGCATTGATGGCGTCGATATCGTCCTCGGGCGGGTGGTAGGGCGAGAACGCGGGGTCGATATGGGCGACGCCGTCGACGATCTCGCCGCTTGAGTCGGTGCCGAAGAAGCCGTCGTGTTTGCGCACGAGCCGGTTCCAGTCCTGGCCTCCGCGCGGGTGGTCCGGGCTGATGCACACGACGGTCCAGTTCAATGCGACCTTGTCCGCCCACTTCGGGTCTTCGCGCAGCGCTCGACCACGGGTCTGCGTCACGGCAGTCGGGGTGGTCGCGCTGGTGAGGTCGATGAGTCCGGTCACAGCGGGTGCGTCCCACCCTTCGCCGAGGAGCGCCCGGGTGCCGATGAGCACCTGTGCTGCCCCGGTGATGAAGAACGAGGTCACGTACGGCACCCAGTCTCGACTCGTCCAGCGACCGTCGATGCGGCTGACACCGGTGATGGGATCTGTGATGCTCAGCCGGGCGGCGAGGACCGCATCGTCGTCGGCGATGAAATCGATCAGCTCACGCAGGACGTCCGGTGGCCCGGCGACGGTGCGCCCGGACACGAGCAGCGGGTTCAGTCGTGCCGTCTGGGCATCGGCGGCCAAGGTCTCCAGGGTCAGAAGTGCGGATCCGGACCGTTCGTCGAGGACGTCACGAACGTCAGCGGCCAAGGTCGCGGTGGCGGATACGAAGTCGCAGAGGACAAGCATTCGCAAGTGGTCTCCGAGGGTCGCTGCCTCAGCGGCAACGATATCGACGCAGGCGCGCGGCTTCGCCGCCGAGTGGGAGAGGACCCGATCGGTCGGGGATCGGCCGGCGGTGATTCCGTGACGCGTCCAGCGGTAGCCGATCGCGGGCAGTCTGCGGCGGATCTCCTCGGCGAGGTTCTGATCGGATGCAGCGTCGGAGGCGAGCAGGTGGTGACGCATCCAGTCTTCGATGAGTCGGGCCCAATCGTCCGGACCGGGGTCGCGACGGTGCTGTTCTCGAGGTCGGGCTCCGGGCGGCAGACGCAGCAGTCCGGCGTGGTGGAGGCGCAGTGCCGCATCGCAGAGTTCAGGACGCTGCCGGCTCATCGTCTGCCAGCTCACGGATTCGGCACGGTCGCCGAGGAATCGTCGGTCCACCCATTCGAGCAGTCCGATCGTGCCCTGACCGGGGTCGAGGATGCCGGTGATGAACTCGGTGTGGCGTTCGGCCTGTGCCGACAGCCAGTCCTGTTCCTCTCGGGTGGGCTCGGTGACCCAGACGAGGTCAGCGAAGGGCACGAGATCTCCTTCTCGGACGAGCGCAGGGATGGAGGCTGAATAGCTGATAGCAGAAAAGAGGTCGGTGACGAGTTCCCGTTGTCGGGTCGACATCGTCGCCGGCGGGGTGGCTGTGAGGCCGAGCACCCAGACGTCGGGAAGCAGAGCGAGCAGGTCCGACAGCAGGCGTCCCCAGACCTCGAGCAGATGGTGGCATTCGTCGAGGATGAGCAGCATCGGACCGGCTGCGACGAGATTGTCGACGAGGGTCCGGCCGCCGGGTGCCAGGGAGTCAAGCAGGCTGCCGTCTGGTCCAGGTTGACCGTTACCGGTCGCACGGTCGTCGGGTTCTCCACCCCTATCCGTGCTGCGCGCGCTCTCTTCGCGGTCGACGGTGTCCCGGTCCGTGTCGAAGACGGCGAGGGACTGATAGGTCAGTGCGGTGAAGATCTGAGTCAGATCGCGGTTGCTTCCGGCCGGAGAACGACCCCCGCCGAGGCGGTTCCATTCCTTGGCCCATTGACCTTGGATCGCCGTATTCGGGCCGAAGACCACGACGCGTTCGACGAGCTTCCGGTCGAGCAGATGGATCGCATGCTCAACTCCGACGCGTGTCTTCCCGGCCCCTGGCGGCAGGACGACCCACGACCGGCGCTCATCGGCGATAGCCCCCTCGCGCAGGACGGTCAGGGCCTCTGACTGGTGGCGACGCAGGGGAAGCCGACCCCCTGCCGCCGCTGTCGTTGGCTCAGTCGTCATGAGTGCCCTCGCCCAAGCCATCGGGTGATCTCGTCGGAACAGTCATCGGTCATCCCCGCGCCGCCGAAGCTCTCCGGGTCAACTGGTCGGACCTTCTCAGGCATCTTGGCCACGACAAGGCAGTAGGACTCGAGAACGAGATCGTGGAGAAGGTCGGCATCGAGCTGGTCGCCAGCCGCATCCGCCCCATCACCGTCTCCGCCGTCTGCATCACCGTCCCCGGCGACGGTGATCCAGTGCTTCTTGTTCATGTGGTACCCCGGTGAGATCTCCGCATAGGCGTCTCGCAGCACCTCGCCGTCGAGGGGATCGATCTTGAGATTGAGGCTGGGAACCCCGCGCAGCTCAAATGCCATCATGAACATCTTCCCGCGCACCTTGTACACGGTATATTCCGGCCCGAACGGGTGTTCGAGTTCGGCCGAGGGGTACTGCATGGCCTGCTCATGCGCCAGATCGAGCACTGTTTCGGGGTCCATGCGTGGAGACTAGCAAAGGCCACTGACGTCAGATCAGACGATAGACTCGAATCATGCCTGAGACCTCACCCCGCACCGCCCCTCACCTGCTCTTGGCCGCTCTCGGCGGGACCATCGCGTCGACCGCTAATGCCGCAGGTGGAGTTGCTCCAGCACTCAGCGGGGCGGAGATCGCGGCGGCCGCGGGCCTCGATCAGGTTTGGCCGAATCTGCAGGCCGATTTCACTCAGGTCGCTCAGGTCTCGAGTGCGAATGTCACCCTTGAGATGCTCTTCGACGTCGTCGACCTCGCCCGCTCGTCCGAAGCCGATGGCATCGTCCTCACTCAGGGCACCGACACCCTCGAGGAATCGGCGTTCGGTCTGTGGCTGCTCAACGACTCGGGCACGCACATCGCGGCCACCGGGGCCATGCGCAACCCGACCCTGCCGGGCGCCGATGGCCCGGCGAATGTCCGGTCCGCCGCCCTCACCGCCCTGTCCGACCAGGTCAAGGGGCTTCCGTCGACGCTCGTATTCAATGACGAGGTCCACGATCCGAGGTTCGTATCGAAGTCGCACACGACCTCGACGGCGGCGTTCTCCTCCGGTCCCGTCCTCGGCGCGATCGGATGGCTGAGCGAGGACGATCTCCACCTCCCGCACGCACCACGTGCCCCGAAATCACCGTTCGCCGGCCTGTCCCGTCCGTCGAAGCTGAGCAAGGTCGCCCTCGCCGAGGTGGGGATGGGCGAACCGGCAGAGACCCTTGATCTCATCGCCGGGTCCGGGTTCACCGGAGCCGTCCTCTCCGGGGTCGGCGGTGGTCACGTTCCCGAGGTTCTGCTGCCTGCAGTGACTCGCCTGGCGGATTCCATGCCGGTGGTCCTCGCTTCCCGCACGGGATCAGGTGTGAGTCTGCGTCGCACCTACGGCTACCCGGGCGGAGAGATCGGCCTCCTCGAGGCGGGACTCATTCCCGCCGGCATCCTCGATGCCCGCAAGGCCCGCATCGTGCTCAACCTGGCGCTGAGCTTCGGTCTCGACCCTGCCGAGGTGTTCGCTCACTTCGGGTGAGTTCGCCGAGGCACATGCCCGTCTGAACAGCAATACCGACTTCACCAACAAAGAAGGGCGGCATCGGCCAGAACTGGCCGACGCCGCCTCATCGTTTCCGATTCAGGGATGAACCGACAGCCTCAGCTCTCGGCCCCCACGGCGACGACCATCTTGCCGAAGTTTCCGCCGGTGAGCAGGTCGTTGAAGTATTCGGGAGCCTTCTCGAGTCCGGGGCGGATGTCCTCGCGGAAGCGAACCTTGCCCTCCTTGAGCCAGCCGCTCATGTCCGTAAGGAACTGCGGGGTCAGACGCTCGGCGAACTCGGTCTGGATGAATCCGCGCACGAGCAGCGACTTCGTCAGGATGTTGCCCATGAGCGCTCCCGAACGGTCCGGCCCCTCGGGCAGCGAGGTGAGGTTGTAGTTGGCGACGAGACCGCACACGGGCACCCGAGCGAACGTATTGAGCCGCGGCAGCACAGCGTCGAAGACCTCCCCGCCGACGTTCTCAAAGTAGACGTCGATGCCCTGAGGCACCGCCTCCTTCAGCTCCTGCCGCAGGTTCCCCGTGCGGTGGTCAAGTGCCACGTCGAAGCCGAGCTCTCGCAGGTGAGCGACCTTGTCCGGACCGCCGGCGATGCCGACGGCCGTCGCGCCCTTGATCTTCGCGATCTGTCCGACGACGGACCCGACGGGCCCGGTCGCGGCGGCCACGGCCACGGTCTCGCCTTCCTTGGGCTGACCGATCTCAAGCAGACCCGCATACGCGGTGAACCCGGGCATGCCGAGCACACCGAGGTGGGTGGAGATCGGAGCGAGCTCCGGGTCGATCTTGCGCAGGTGTCCGGTCGACTCGACCGAATACTCCTGCCAACCGCCGTAGCCGAGCACGATCTCACCGGCGGTGAAGCCCTCGACATTGGATTCGACGACCTCGGACACTGTGGCGCCGACCATGACATCGCCGACCTCGACGGGCTTGGCGTAGGACTTCGCGTCCGACATGCGCCCACGCATGTACGGGTCGAGCGAGAGATAGAGGGTGCGCAGCAGCACCTGTCCCTCGCCCGGCGTCGGCACAGGCACCTCGTCGAGCAGGTAATTCTCTGCAGTGGGAGCGCCCACGGGGCGCGAGTTCAGGCGAATCCGATGGTTGGTCGTCATGGAGACGGTTCCTTTCAGCAGCAGATCATTCTTCACGTGTGTGCTTCATTGAGGCGACAGGTCCATCCGCGGGAATCACCGATGGTGTCGGTCATAACAACCATTCGGGATCGCCCGATGTTCCTGATCGAACGATTTTTCTGTCACGGAGGCGGGTCCCAACCGAGCCTTCCCCACCAGATCGCGAGCCACCGTTTCCCATGCGGGATCGAAGGCCCAACCGAAATCGCCGAGGTGGTCGAGCAGATGGCTGCCATTGTCCCGGATGATCTCCGACCACTCCTGCGGCCACGCCCCATAGTTCGCCGCCGCGGCGAGTTCGTCGACGTCCTTGAATACGGCGCCGGTCGGATCGAGCCGACCGTCCTCGGCGTGCAGAGGCATCGAGGAGATCGGAAAAGTGATGTCGAGGATGTGGTCGCTGGTGAACAGCGCATCATCACTGCGTTGGTGCGTGGCCTCGAGATTGATGTACCACTCGACCCGCACACCACCGTCGGCATCGTCCTTGAGCAGCACCCACACGGAGAACGGGACCTGCGGCGGAACGATCTTGAGCACCCCGCGGCCCCGCCACGTGCCCTCGACATTGATCCTGGTGGGCGCCTCGGCCAGAGGTCGGAACCGGGCCTTCAACGGCACGTCGTGGGCGTTCGTCTCCTCCCACCCGACGATCCGGGTCTCCTGCGTCGGCGTACCCCCGGCCAACCACAGGACGGCACCGTCGGGTCCATCGGCGATGACACGCATCGGGCGGGCCACCTCGGCGCGGTCACGGTCGAAGTCGAAACGCCGGAACGTCCAGGTCACGGTCTGCCCAGGAGTCCAGAACGGCGCCTGTCCCACGGGTCTGACCTGGGACGGGGTAGGGATCGTAAACGGATCGCGCAGCCTCATGCGGGCAGTCTATGCGCCGGGCATGGACGAGCGCTGAGGACCGACCGCCGCCCGTGTCGGCAAACGTCGCATCAGTCGGGCCGAACTCCGGACCGTCCCCTGAGTCGGCGGCGGCGAGGTCATAGAGTGGGGCCATGAACGACTCCGATGATGCAGCGACTCAGACCCCATCACCCGCCCGAGCGACCGCGAATCCCGCTCCGGAGACGACGATCGGTCGCGCTTTCGAGGTCCCGGACACGATGACTTCTCCCCCGCGCACCGATGCCGAGGTCCCCGACTATGTCCGCACCCTCGGCCTGCCGGGACTCGCCGACGTCCACGTCCACTTCCTTCCGCAGAACGTGCTCGACAAGGTGTGGGAGTACTTCGACAACGCCGCGGACAACTACGGCCGCGACTGGCCGATCAACTACCGCTTCGACGAGGACACCCGCCTCAACACCGTACGCGAACTCGGCCTGCGCGCCGTCCCGGCCCTGACCTACCCGCACAAGCCCGGCATGGCCGCGTGGCTGAATGAGTGGAACGCCGAATTCGCCGCCGCCCACGACGACGTCATCCACTGCGGCACGCTCTATGCCGAACCCGAAGCCGCCGACTATGTGCCGAAGGCGCTGGCCGCCGGGGCGAAGCTGTTCAAGGTCCACGTCCAGGTCGGTGTGTTCTCCCCCGATGACGAGGTCCTCGACCCTGCGTGGAAGGCGCTCGAAGAGGCTCGAGTGCCGATCGTCATCCACGCCGGTTCTGCTCCCCTGCCGGGCACGTACACGGGGCCGCAGGCAGTGATCAATGTCCTCGAGCGGTTCCCGAAGCTGAAGTTCGTCATCGCGCATATGGGGATGCCCGAGTACGACGAGTTCGCCGACCTTGCCGAAAAATACGAGAACGTCTATCTCGATACGACGATGTTCGCCTCCGGGTATTTCTCCTCCCCCGCCGAGGTGACCCCCGCCTACCGCGAACGCCTGGCCAGGCTTGAGGACAAGGTCATCCTCGGCTCGGATTTCCCGAACATCCCCTACCCCTACGTCGACCAGATCTCGGGTCTCGCGGCCCTTGGACTCGGCGATGACTGGATGCGCTCGGTGCTGTGGACCAACGGCGCACGGGTGCTCGGGCTCGACTGATCCGTGATGCGGAGCCCGCCGACGATGGCGGGTCGCGACCACTGATCGCCTCGACTGAGACTCAGCCGTCGCGGGGCACCCGGTCTGCGCCGACGATGCCGGTGAGCATCTCATCGGAGATCGGAGCACCGCGCCGCATGACGCTGATCTGACCCGTCGATTCGAGGATCGCGCACGCCACCTCACCACGGTTGCGGATACCGGCAGACCGCAGCTTCGCGATGAGTTCGTCATGGTCGACGTGGCTCCGCGACAGCTTGTCCGCGAGGATCTCACCACCGGCCATGAGCACCACGGCCGGAGAGTTGACGACGCTGCGGACGAACCCGAAGCGCCGCCCGACTCCGCTGAGCGCCTGAAGGATCAGCAGGGTCGCCAGACCCAAGATGCCGGCCGCAAGAGTCGGGGTATCACCGAGGATGGACCGCCCGATGATCGCTCCGATGGCGATGATCGCGGCCACATCGAAGCTCGACAGGCTCGCCAGAGTGCGCTGACCGAAGATGCGCAGGAGCAGAATGATCCCGAAGTAGAAGACCACACACGAGACGACGATCCTGACCGCATCGGCCCCGTTGAGCCCGTATTCCATCCAATCCATTTCAACCTCCGGAACGGATGTTACGCCTTGCTCAGGGTTCGAACTAACCCGATGCGCGGGACTCAGCGCATCGGTCGGGGCTCAGACCGATCGCAGCCATTCGTCGACGGTCACGTCTGACATCCTCGGTGACGGTGGGATGAGGCCGTCGCGGGCCATCGGGCCGGGCAACGGAATGCCGACGATCTTCGGCGGTCTCGTCCCTGCTTTCTCGGCTCGCGCGATGGTCAGTCTGCGGGCGATCTCGGCGAAATCGCTGATCTCGGGGCCGGCGACTTCGATGGTGCCGGTCTCGCGTGCGTCGATGGCCTCGACCATCATGCGTGCCGCCTCGGCGACCGCCAGGGCCTGCACGCGCATCTTCGGCACGAACCGCAGCGGCCCGGCCTTGATCGTCATCGTGTCGACGAGTTCGAACCATTGGGCGGACCGGAACATCAGCAGCTGCTCGTCCGGGATGAGCCGGCGGAAGATGCGCTCCTGCATCGCCTTGCCCTGGTAGTAGCCCATCAGCCGCGACTCGGCGGTCTCCGGACGAAACGCGATCGACAGGACGGCCACGGAAGTACCGGGCTGCCGGGCAGCGACTTCGGCGATCGAGCGTGAGCTGCGGGAGAAGAAGTCGATGGCTTTGTCGGCATTGATCGTCAGCTGGTTGACGCAGTCGACGAGGACATCGCTGCCCTCGGCCGCCTCGGCGACTCCCTGGCCGGTCACCGTGTCGACCCCGTTGCTGCGATGGGCGGCGATGACTGTGTGGCCGCGTTCGCGCAGCTGGGGAGCCAGCTGCCTGCCGAATGTTCCGGTAGCTCCAAAGACGGTGATCTGCATGGTCGTCGACCCCTCAGACGCCGCACGGGCGGGCCCGAATTCGAGCCCGCCCGTGCGCCGGTCGTTTCTCAGTTCTGGTTGACTGTGACGGTACCAGTGTCGGCTGTGGCCGAGATCGGAACAAGGGTCTTGCCCTTGGCTTCCTTCGGGTCCTCCGCCACATCGAACTTCTCCAGATCGGAGGCGAGGTCGACGGTGCCGTCATTGGACTTCGCGTTGATCCGATAGAAGAAGTCCTCATCCAGCTCTTCCGACGTGAGCTCGAGGTTCGGCACCCGCATGTCGATCGAGCCCTCTTCGGTCTTCGCAATGATTCCGCCGGTGGGCATCGCCTGATTGGTGAAGTCGAGGTCGACGGTTCCCGTCGAACTGACCACGTCGATGCGGTCGCTGACAGTGAGGTTCTCCCCTTCGATGGCGCCGACTCCGGTCTTGGCCGACACCGTTCCGAATTCTCCGTCGAAGTAGGTCGCACCCCAATCGCTCGAGGTCCGCACCTTCTTCGCCGAACCGGTCACGTTCGCGGTCCCACCGCCGGTGTCGGCGGTGATCTCGGCGAAGTCACCGGTGACGTCGAACCGGCCGTAGTTGCCGTCGAAGTCCAGCGCAAGGTCCTTCGCCACACTGGTCGGGATGGTGACGGTCAACCGGGTGTTCTCCAGTTTCCCGGCGTTCTTGAGGTCCACCTCGGCGGTATCAGCTCGACTGTCGACCTCGAGGTTCGCGGAGCTGTCGCGGGGACCGGTGCCGGTGAGCTTGACGGTCGCCTCGGCGACGTCGGCGGTCCTGATGTCGACGGCACCGCCGGAGTCGAGGCCGATCTTGAGTTCCTTCATCGCCTTCGGCAGCGGTTCGCTCGCTTCGATCCGCCCGTAGTCGAGGCGGGAGGCGCCCTGGGCGGTGCTGACGATGACGGGGATGAGGAGGACGACGGCGGCGAGGATGATCAGGACCGCGCGCAGACCGACGCGGGCGGATTCGCTGATGCGCACTGTGCTGGGCATTCTAGGCTCCGAGGAATGTGAGGACGGCGAGGACTCGGCGGTTGTCCGAGGTGTCGGCGGTGAGGCCGAACTTCGTGAACACCGAGGAGATGTGCTTTTCTACGGCACCGGCACTGAGGTAGAGAGTGCGGGCGATGGCGGCGTTGGATTTGCCTTCGGCCATGAGCTGGAGGACTTCGATTTCGCGTGGGCTCAGGGTCGACAGTCCGTCCTTCTTGCGCGTGCGCACGAGGATCTGGGACACGACCTCCGGGTCGAGCACGGTGCCTCCCCCGGCGACCTCATCGACGGCGGCGAGGAAGTCCTCGACATCGGCGACGCGGTCTTTGAGCAGGTAGCCGAAGCCGCCGGTATTCTCGGCGATGAGTTCGGACGCGTACTGCTCTTCCACATACTGGCTGAACACGAGAACCTTGACGTCCGGGTTCTGCTTGCGGATGAGGACGGCGGCGCGGATGCCCTCATCAGTGAACGTCGGAGGCATGCGCACGTCGATGACGGCGAGGTCCGGCGGATCGTTGTGGACGACGGCGAGGAGTTCGTTGGCGTCGGGCACGGCGGCGATGACCTCATGTCCGGCGTCGGCGAGCAGCCGTTCGAGTCCGGCCCGCAGGACGGCAGAGTCTTCAGCGATTACGATGCGCATGGCACCTCCACAACTACAGTCGTTGGCCCACCTGCGGGGCTGGTCAGGTTCAGTGTGCCACGAGCGGCTTCGACCCGGTCGATGAGACCGGCTATTCCGGTGTGACGCCCGGAACGGTCGACGCGTGCTCCGCCGTGGCCGTTGTCGGTGACGACGATCTGCACACCGAAATCGGTCGGAGCGATGAACACTCTGGCGTGAGTCGCACCCGAATGCTTGGTGATGTTCGTCAGGCATTCGGCGACGACGAAGTAGGACACGGCTTCGGCTTCGCGCCCGATCCGGCCCTCGAGTCGAACATCGACATCGACGGGGATCGTCGCACGACCTGCCAGAGCGGAGACGGCGGCGTCGAGTCCGCGGTCGGTGAGGACGGCGGGGTGGATGCCGCGGGCGAGCTGACGGAGTTCGGTGACGATGCCCTTCGCCTCGGCGTGGGCTTCGGACACGAGCTCCTTCGCCCGTTCCGGGTCGGAGTCGATCTTCGTCTTCGCCATTCCCAGGGTCATGGTCAGCGCGACGAGGCGGGGCTGGGCTCCGTCGTGGAGGTCGCGTTCGATGCGCAGGCGTTCGGCGGCGGCCGCCTCGATGCCGGCCATGCGGGCCCGGTCGAGTTCGGTGACCTCTGCCTGCAGCGCCACAGTGCGGGCCGGTGAGAGCAGCGCCCGATCGAGGGCACGGTCGAGCAGCGGGGCGAACCAGAGGATGGCCAGCGAGCTGGCGAGGACGATGACGGCGCCGACGGCCACACCGATACGGGCCGGTCCATCGATGGATTCGCCGATGAAGAAGGTGTTGACTCCGTGGGGGTTGATGGCCGCGAAGATGCCGAAGATGGACCCGCAGATCGCTGCGATGGTGCCGGCGACGACGATCAGGCCGAGGAGCATCTTGATGTAGTGGTGGGCGGTCGATTGCCAGAAGGCACCGGATTTCACCTGCAGCCAGCGGTTGTGGAGGAAGCGGCCCATGCCGGGATCGCGATTGCTGCTTTCGATCTTCGGGACGGGGATCTTATCGGAGTAGATGAGTTCGGCTCGGTAGCGTTCGGCGTTGTTCGCGCCCTGCTGGACGAGAACCCAGACGAGGAGGGCGAGGACGCCGAGACCGAGGGCGAAGATTCCGCCGATGCCGGTGAACAGCAGTCCGAGCGGTATCCACGCCCAGATCAGGCCGAGGACGGCGGAGAGCACGAGGTTCGCGACGCCGATGATTCCGGTGGGGCGCTTGGGCCAGGTGATGGGGCCGTCGGCGGGGATCTCCGTGACGTCTTCACGGCTGAGCGGCAGCGAACCGGTGACCGGTGCGTATGCGACGGGTTCGCGTCGCGGCTTCATTCGCCGAGGCGGCCGTTGACGTGGCATCGGCTGAGCGGCCGGCATGGGCTGCGCGTTCGGGGCGGGGTGCGCGTTCGGCATGGGTTGCGCATTCGGCGCGGGCCGACCGAACTGCGCGGCGGGTTGCTGGGCGGGGTGCGGTCCGGGCTGAGGGGCGTGGCCGGGCGATGCGGGGTAGTTCGGGGTGTTCGAAGGGGCGTACCCGGATGGTGCGGCCTGAGCCGAGGGATGAGTGTGGGTGCCCGGCTGGGCAGGAGCCATCGGGGTCGTGTGGGTGACTGGCCGGGTGGGGTTCATCGGCGGGTAGTCAGGTCGCTGAGCCTGGTCGCCTGATCCCATCACTCGGGTCGTGCCCGTTGCAAAGGGAACATCGAGGTCGACGGGCTTCGTCCGGAACTCGCCGGCTTCGCGAGCGGTCGGTTCGTCGACCGCTGTCACGTCGGCTGCGGCCGCATCGGCTGCCGCTGCATCGACTTCGGTGGTCGGCGGTGCATTGACGATCGCTTCGGCGCTGATGGACTCTTCGCGCTCCATCGTGCCGGGGGCAGATTCCGCGGTGCCGTGATCGTCCGCGGACTCGCCGGGATCCACCTCGGGGGTCTGAGTCTCCTGCGGATCGGGGCCGACCGGCTCCTGATCCTGCGGGTTCTCGGGGGTCTTCTCACTCATAGCAATAACGCTACGGGAGCCGTGGGCGCGCGAACAGCACGAAGACCTCCGACCCCACGTCGGGTTTTCCCGACACCCTGTGACCACGGACACGGGATCCTCGGTGGACTCTGGATTCCCGCGCGCTCCTCACGCCGTGCCGTACCTGAGCACCCCTCACTCTTCGCGGCGAATCACCCCGGTGCAAGGAGGTGTTTCGCCACAATGAGTGAGGGATGCCGAAGCACCGGGAGGACGTGCCACTCGGGGTGGGATGTGACGCTGCCGGTGCGTGATGGCCGCCGGCTATGCGAGGACCGAGACTCCGATAACCGAGGCATCCGGGTCGGCAATACGGCTTGAGTCACGGTCGGATGGCGCCTCGGCCGATCCCTCCGCCGTGGCATCCAAGGCCTGGGCGAGGTCAGCGAGGATGTCATCGATGTCCTCGATGCCGACGGACAGGCGGATGAACCTGCCGGAAACGCTGACCTCGCTGCCTGCCACGGACAGATGCGTCATCGTCGCCGGGTGGTCGATGAGTGACTCAACTCCTCCGAGCGACTCGGCCAGAGTGATGAGCTTCGTGTTCGCCACCAGGGACAACGCCCGCTCCTCGGTGTCGGTGCGCAGGGACACCACTCCCCCGAACCCGCTCATCTGCCGCTGCGCCACCTCATGCCCCGGGTGCGACGGCAGGCCCGGGTAGATCACATCGGCCACCTCATCGCGAGTCTCGAGCCATTCGGCCACCGCCTGCGCATTGGCGCAGTGCGCCTTCATCCGCACCGGCAGGGTTTTGATCCCGCGCCTGGTCAGCCAGGCGTCGAACGGGGAGATACCCAGCCCGACGGACGCGAGGTGGTTCTCGAGACGGTCGACCACCTCGGCGGCGCGGGGACAGCTCGTCCCATCACCGGTGAGAACGGCACCGCCGACGACATCGGAGTGACCGTTGATGAACTTCGTCGTCGAGTGGACTACGATATCGGCACCGAGCTCCAGCGGACGCTGCAGCACTGGGGTCGCGAAGGTCGAGTCCACGGCCAGGAGTGCATTCGCGCGGTGGGCGAGCCGGGCCGCCTCGGCGATGTCGATGATGTCGAGACCGGGATTGCTCGGTGTCTCAACCCAGATGATCGCGGTGTTCTCATTGATGGCGGCGGCGAGCTCTGCTGAGTCGGTGAGGTCGACGGTGCGGATGGCCACGCCCCAGCGCACGTACTCGTTCTGCAGGAGCCGGAAGGTCCCGCCGTAGACGTCGCGGGGCAGGATGACCTCGTCACCGGGACGCAGCAGCGCGGAGAACACGGCCACCTCGGCCGACGTTCCCGAGTTCACGGCCGCCGCGAACGACGCCCCTTCCAATTCGCACAGAGCCTGTTCGAGGTCGCTGCGATTCGGGGTGCCCGTGCGCGCGTAGTCGAAACCGGCGCGAGTCTGCCCCGGGGTATCCATCATGAAGGTTGAGGTCTGGAAGATCGGGGCCACGACCGAACCGGTGTGTGCCTCGGGCATAGCTCCCGAGTGCACCGATCGGGTCGAGATTCCGGCGGGTGTGGTGGGTTCGAAACGGGGTGAACTCACGGCGGATCCTTTCCTTCACTGATGGGCACCGCTGCATTTGCGGTAATCATCAGTGTGAGTGGCGCAGCTGCGCTGGTGCGAACGCGCCGTCACGGATGGTCACGTCACGTCATATGTCGCCGATGAATGTCATCTTTCGACGCGTTTGCCCTCAGTCCCTCTTCCCAACCTCCCCCAGCGGTGCAATACTTAACCTTATGGCTAAGCATCAGATTCATTCGGATGAGCTCGACGCGATGTTTGCGGCCCTGGCGGATCCCACACGACGCGGGGTCATCGCACGCCTCGGCGCGGGACCGGCCAGCGTCGGGGAACTGGCGAGTCCGCTGTCGATTTCGCTGCCGTCCTTTATGAAGCACGTGCGCAGCCTCGAATCGTGCGGCCTCATCAGAACCGAGAAGTCCGGGCGAGTTCGCACCTGCGTGCTCGATCAGAATCGCTTCCACCTGCTCTCGGGCTGGCTGGAGGAACAGCGGCGGATCTGGGAAGAGAGCACCGATCGGCTCGAGCAGTTCGTCACCAAGGAGGAATCATGACCACCCATCTCTCTCGCACCCGGAATCAGAATCCAGACCTCGACCTCAGCATCCAACGCGTCATCCGCGCCCAGAAGCAGACGATCTGGGACGCCTGGACCACACCGGTTCAGCTCGCCCAGTGGTGGATTCCCGCACCGCTGCAACTTCGCGTGGACTCCCTCGAGCTCACCCCGGGCGGCGCCTTCGTCACCCAGATGAGCGAGGACGGCACCGATTGGCATCCTCATGTCGACGCAGTGTTCCTCGTCATCGAAGAGGGCAGCCGACTCGTGTTCACGAACGCGGTCAGCAGTTCCTGGCATCCGGCGCTGCCGGACCCGGTGGCGATGACCACGGAGATCATCCTCGGTGACCACCCCGACGGCACCGACTACCAAGCCATCGTCCGACACGGCAGCCCCGAACAGCGGGCCCGCCACGAAGAACTCGGCTTCTCCGACGGATGGGGAACCGTCACCGACCAGTTGGCCGCCGCGGTGGAGTGACTCGCGCGTCCCATCTGTGCCCGGCTCGCAATGCGGGCAGGGCACAGCTGCCGGATCAGCCCTGCGCGGTCACCTCCGCGGAGTCAGCCCAGCTGAGATGGTGAGCGATGCGATGAGCAGACTGAACGCGACAAACGTCCAGATCAACGGGGCGATCCCGACGAGCAGAGCAACGGAGATGCCGGCTGCGGCGGCACCGACCGCGATGGCGGCCCGCAGCCGCGGGTGACCGAGAATCGGGGTCACGGCGTCGGCTCCTGCACGGGAAACAGCTGGGGCGACGCCGTCGGCGTCAACGTGGGAAGCCGCCGAACCCTGCTCATGTGTCTCACGTCCGCGCACCTCACGCGCGATCTCGGCGATCGTTCGACCAGCCGAGGCAAACCGCTGTTCCGACGGAAGCGGAATCCGCTCGGCAGCCATGGCCACCAGGCCGGACAGCACCATAACGATCATCAACCAGGGCAACCGCGTGGCCCACCACCATGACGATCCGATCTCCGGGAGGACGAGCTCGGAGGCACCCGGCACGAGAGACACAACCTGAGCAAGCGCGCCCAGGCCGCCGATGAGGACGATGACGATGCTCATATGCCACAGGTAGACATGCATCCCGTACCGATTGCCCCAGGCGATGACCCGGCCCCAGATCTGCGCGCGGAGGACTCGAGGGTCGAGAGCCGCCTCGCCGGTGGAGGTGCTCGTGGTCTCGTCCGCGGCGTTGAGCATTCGGCCCAGCCGAGCGTGGCCGAGGCGCAATCCGCACATCTGGACCACCCCGAGCAGGACGAGGGCACCGGTCGGCGGATTGAGGTTGACGAGCATGTTCGAGCTGTACACGCCGGCCGAGACGAGCCCGACCAGGGTCAGCAGCGCTGCCACCAGCACGAACCAGGCGATGGGCCTGTTTACGGGACGATCGAGCGCGTCGGCGTAGAAGAAGCCGAGCTGCTGGACCAGGGGCCACACAAGCAGGAAGTTCAGGTAGCCGAGCCCGGTCACGCCCGTGACCGCGACCAGACTGTCGACGACGATGACGGCACCGGCGAGGGAGGCGAGGGACCGCCTCGGCGCGGTTTCGTGGAAATGCACGGCAACCGGCACGAGCGCGGTGAGGCCGACGTAGACGGCGAGGAACCACAACGGCTGGCCGATCCGCAGACTGGCCTCGGCGAGGAGGTCGGGCGAAACTCCGAGCTCGCCGGCCACGGACAGCCCGAGGCCGGCGAGGCCGATGAGCACGGTGACGGGTACGACGAGCCGGCGCAGGCGAGCGCGCAGATAGTCGGTCCAGGTGCCTCCTCGGGCGCGGGTGCGGCGCCAGCCGGTGATGCCCGCGTAACCGCCGATGATGAAGAACAGAGGCATGATCTGGAAGAGCCAGGAGGCGGCGGCGAATCCGGCGGTGTTCGACAGCGCGACCGTCGGCTCCACAGCGCCGCCGGGTCCGAGCACCGCGGCGCTCATCAGCGAGTGGAGGATTACCACGACGACGAGGCATCCGAAGCGAAGAAGGTCGATGGCTTGGTCGCGGTGGGGCTTCGCTTGCCTGCGCAGCGGAACGGGTGTTGCGTTCGGGATGGTTCTTCCAGCGAGCCGCGTATTCTCATGGTGATCATCGGACGGCAACGGGTCGTTGAGTGTCAGTGTCATGTCGGTTCCCTTGTTCGGGTTGTCGAGGTGCGATGACACCGAAGTTAAGGACCGCATGTGCCCTTCCACATCACGCCGGAGAGCCGACATCTCCTCCGCAGACCGATACTTCCGAGGGATACCGCCGAGCGATCACCTCATACTCACCTCGCCCGATCGTGTGAGAATGGCGATGAGCACGCCCGACCATGCGGCCGCCTCGCTCGCCGACAGACACCGAGCCCGGAACCGGGCCGAGACCAAGGAGAGAACCGTGACGATCGCCTTCGCGAAGACCCCGCTGCCCATCATCGGCGCCCCCATGGCCGGTGGGACGACGACGCCCGAACTCACCGAAGCCGTCGTCCGGGCCGGTGGATTCCCCTTCGTCGCGGGCGGCTATCTCACCGCCGAGGCCCTCGCTCCGCTTATCACACGGATGCGTGAGACGACCTCGAACTTCGGCGTCAATCTCTTCGCCCCGAATCCCGTCGCCGTCGATCGCGAAGCCTTCGCCGACTTCGTCACTGCACTCGAACCGGCCGCTGCCGCCCGCGGGATCACGCTCGACCCCGAACCGGTCGCGGACGACGACCACTTCGACGCCAAGCTCGATTGGCTCACCGAGCACCCCGTCCCCCTGGTCTCGCTGACGTTCAACCTGCCCACCGCCGAGACGGTCGACGCCTCCATGCCGTCGGCACTCAGGTAGCCGCCACGGTGACCTCCGTTCCCGAGGCTCGCGCGGCCGCCGAAGTCGGGGTCGATGGGCTCATCGTCCAGGGTCCGCGTGCCGGCGGGCATTCGGGAACCGCCGATCCGACGCGGGCCATTGAGGACCGCACCACCGTCGACCTCGTCCGCGACATCCTCGCCGAGGTGGCCCTGCCCGTGGCGGCGGGAGGCGGAGTCGACGGTGAGGCGATGGTGGGCGACCTCCTCGGCGCGGGGGCGAGTTCAGTCGTCGTCGGCACCCTGCTGCTGCGCTCCGACGAGGCGGGAACGGCACCGACGCATCGGGCCGCACTCGCCGCCGATGAGTTCACCGACACCCAGCTGACCAGGGCATTCACGGGGCGGCCGGCACGAGCACTGGTCAATGACTTCGTGCGAAAGTTCGATTCGACCGCCGTCGACGCCTACCCTGCGGTGCACCATCTGACCAAGGAGTTCCGGGCCGCGGCGAAGAAGGCCGATGACCCGCACGGCCTGCACCTGTGGGCGGGCACCGGCTACCGCAGCGCCCAGGAAGGATCGGCCGAGACGATCGTCAAGGACCTCGGCACCCGCTTCGCCCGCGAGTAGTCAGGTAGTCACCGGGCGGGCAGACCGGCGGACCGCACTTTCCTCAATCTGCGATGCGCTTAGGTGGGCGAAATGGTCACAGAAAACCGAGCACAGCGTGACCATTTTGACCACCTAAGCAGGCGTTCCCAGCCCGAAGCCCGCAACAGAACGCCCTCAGCTCCCGGCGACGACCAGCCCGGACTCGTAGGCGGCGACGACGATCTGGGTGCGGTCGCGCAGACCCAGCTTCGACAGGATCCTCGACACGTGGGTCTTCACGGTCTGTTCGGCGAGAAAGAGCTGCTCGGCCACCTCGGCGTTGGCGTGCCCCTTCGCCACCAGGGTCATCACGTCGATCTCCCGGTCGGTGAGCTGGCCGAGCACGGCGGTGTCCTTGGCCACGGTGGGTCCGGCGACGTATTCGGCGATGAGGCGGCGGGTCACCGACGGTGCGAGCAGCGATTCCCCACCGGCGACGACGCGGACCGCGGTGATCATGTCCTCGGCGGTGGCGTCCTTGAGGAGGAATCCGCTGGCACCGGCCCGCAGCGCGGAGAACACGTATTCGTCGGCGTCGAACGTGGTGAGCATGATGACCCGCGGGTGGGCTCCGGGCATGTTGAAGATCGCTCGGGTGGCGTCGAGCCCGTTGAGGGTCGGCATCCGAATGTCCATGAGGATGACATCGGGGCTCGTCCGGCGCACGAGGTCGACGACGGCGGATCCGTCATCGGCGCTGCCGACGACCTGCATGTCCGACTGTGCGTCGAGCAATGCCCCGAACCCCTGCCGCACCATCGCCTGATCGTCGACGATGGCGACCCTGATCGTCGTCTCCGACGGAGGCGGCACACTCGCCGAGGCGGCTCCCCCGTCCCCGCCCAGCGCATCCTCAATTCCCGGCATGGTTCCAACCTACCGGACAGTGTGGTCACGGAACCCGCGCAATCCCCGAGAATCCGCCGACCGTGCCCGGTTTCGACCGAATTTCATCCTCATGGGTGATACGTGCGGCACCCATTTCACTCCTGCGTATGATGTGCCGGCGCATACCGCCTCCCTAATGTTCGAGTCATGATCATCACCGCCGTCATCCTCGCCACCGCCGCAGCGTTCTGCCTGGCCCTGGGAACCCACTTCCAGCAGCATGCCGTGGCCACCATGGCCCCCGGCCTGCGCCGTCGCGCCACCTGGGTCACCGGGCTCGGCCTCATGGGGCTGGTCACGGTGCTCAACGTCATCGCACTCGGACTCGGTCCGGTCTCCATCGTCCAACCCATCGGCGCGGTCTCGCTCGTCTTCGCCGTCCTCATCGGCCGGCGGTACTTCGGTCTCCGCCTCGGTGCTCCGCTGCTCATCAGCATCGCGGTCACGCTCTTCGGGATCTTCTCCTTCGTGGCCACCTCGGCGAGGTTCGCCCACGATATCTCCGTGAACGCACAGTCGGTGACCTGGCTGCTCGCCGTGCTCATCGCCCTCACCCTCTTCGCCGGACTGTTCTCGTTCAGCTCCGCCGGCCACATCCCTCGGGTCGTCATGACCGGGATCGTCTTCGGCACGGTCGCTGCGGCCACGCACGTCCTGGCTCGGTCGGTCGTCATGTCGGGTCTGCCCGGACTCGACACATTCGGTCTGCGCTGGTGGGCGCTGCTGGCCGCGGTCGGGCTGGCCTCGGCGGCGGGATTCTGGCTCGTCCAGACCGCGTATGCCTGCGGCCCCGCCGAGACGGTGCTGGCCGGTCTCACGGTCATCGACCCGATCGTTGCCGTCATCATCGGTGCCGCGTTCTTCGGCGAATACACGGGACTGACGCCGCCGGCTGTCATCGGTCTGCTCGTCTCCGCGGCTGTCGGCATCGGCGGGGTGTGGATGCTCTCGCGCTTTCACCCGAAAGTCCTCGAATCTCGCGGCACTGCCCCCGCCGCCCCTGCGCCGGCCGCCTCGCAGACAGCTCAGGAAGGAATCACGCTGTGAACCACTCCCCCGATCTCACCTCCCCCGCCCCCGCCGACACGTACTCTGGAGACGTGCCCCGCCCAGCAGAGCCTCCGCAGATCGGCCCGAACGCAACGTCGGCCGCCGACTCTCCGGCCCCTCGCGAACCGCGTTCGCGGTGGGCCAGGCTGTGGCGCAATCTCGGCCGCGATTCCGTTCTCATCGCCCCGAGCCTGCTCATCTCGCTCATCGCGTTCCCGGTGCTCATCACCCTGTTCTCCGCCTCGATCGCCACGGTCATCGTCTGGGTCGGTGTGATCCTCCTGCCGCTGACGCTCACCGTCGCCCGCGCGTTCGGCAACCTCTCCCGGGGCCGTGCCCGCGCCTGGGGCGCGCCCATCGCCGAGGCGGCTCCCCGTCCCCGTGGACACGGACTTCGCTGGTGGTTGGCTCCGCTGTCCGATGCCCGCGCGTGGTTGGACTTACTCTTCGAAACCGTGTTCGCCCTGCCGATCCGGCTCTTCACGTTCTCCGTCTGCCTGGCCTGGTTCGCCGGCGGTCTGGGCGGGATCACGCATTTCTTCTGGGGCGCGTTCGTCCCCGATGGAGGCGGAAACACCGTCGACTTCGTCGTCGCGTGGGTGACGAACTCCCCGGTCACTGATCTCGGGTTCGCAGCCGAGGCCACCTTCCAGTTCATCGTCGGGATCATCCTGCTGCTGACGTTCCCCTTCGTTCTCCATGCCATGGCGCTGCTCGAGATCGTCGCGATTCGTGCTGCGCTGTCTCCTCAGGGGGCAGCTTCCGCAATGCAGTCGGCTCAGTCATCAGACTCTGCGCAGGCAGCTCACCCACAGCAGCCGTCTCCTCCGACGCAGTCGTCGCCGCTGTCGACCGTCGCGGGGAGTCAGGGATGGTTCTGGCTCATCGCGGCATTCGTCGGGGTCGTACTCGTCGCAGTCGCCTGGCCGGTGACCACCGTCCTCTACGGCGTCCCGACCGTCTACGCGATGCTTCTCGCGTTCAGCCTCAGCGCCGCACTCCTACTCTCCGTGCGCTGGCCGATTCCGGCGGTCGGCCTCGGACTCGTCGCTCAGCTGGCGGGCGTTCTGCTCACCGCGGATGTCTCGGGAGCGGTCCGACCGTTCACGGTCACCTCACTGTTGGCTCTCGTGTTCCTCCACCTCATCATCGGTCTGCGTCACCGCTGGATCCACCTCGTGGCACTGTGGTCGGGCAGTGCGCTCGTCGCCGTGCTCGCCCTGATCCTGCCGCATGCCGGCGAGCTGCCCGGGGCGCTGTCGAACGTCATCACCACTATGTCGATCGCCGCCGGCGCCGGGATCATCGGCGTCATCGGCAACCTGCTCATCAAAGGTCGCCGGCAGCTCGAATCCGAACGCGAACTCAGTGCCGCGGAGCTGGCGAAGCGCCAGGAGCTGGAGGAGCGCAACCGGATCGCTCAGGAACTTCACGATGTCGTCGCCCACAGCATGTCGGTCATCAGTGTGCAGGCGACCACGGCGAAGTACCGGCTGCCCGGACTTGATGAGCGCAGCCTCGGTGAGTTCGATTCGATGGCCTCATCGGCCAGGCAGGCGCTGACGGAGATGCGGGGACTGCTCGCAATCCTCCGTGGGGGCCGAGATGCGGACCTGGCTCCGCAGCCGACCGTCGAGGACATTCCCGCATTGGTCGATGTCACCCGCAGCTCCGGCGCCGTCGTCGAACTCGACTTTCCGGCTGAGACCCTGCCGCTGCCGCCGACGACGAGTCTCACGGCGTTCCGCGTGGTGCAGGAGAGCCTGTCGAATGCGCTGCGACATGCAGCCGGTGCTGCGGTGGGCGTCACCGTCACGGTCATCGGCACCCGACTCGAGATCTCCGTGCTCAACGGGGAACCCGACAGCGGGGCGGATGCGGGTGGGCACAGCCACCTCGGCGGAGGTTTCGGCATCAGAGGGATGCGCGAACGTGTCGAGGCCTTGGGCGGGAGCCTGCAGGTGGGGCCGACGGATGCTGGCGGGTTCGCGGTGAGGGCGTCGTTGCCGGTCGGGTGAGGGTCCGGAGGTGGCGCGGATTCTGCGGCGCACGATTGCCACCATCATCGTCGTGACCTTCAGTCTGGCTGCGGCCGGCGGGATCGTCGTCCTCCTCGGCGACGTCGAGTCCGACGCAACATACAAAGTCATCGCCACCACGGCTCTGACCGGCGCCATCAGCGTGGCAGCGTTCTGCGGTGCCACACTCGTCGGTCGCCGGGCCCAGTGGTTCGGGATCGCCACGATCGGTATGTCTGCAGTCACGATGGCGCTGAGTCTGTGGTTCCTCTGGGGTGATCCGTACGCGGATTCGGAACACTATGAACGCGCAGAAGCCCTCTTCCAGCTGCTGTCCTCGTTCGCCCTCGTCACCGCCGTCGCCTCGATATCCTCGCTCATTCTGCTGCTGGTGCCCAGGTCGCGGGTGGTACGGATCGGATTGCCGATCACGCTCGGTCTCCTTGCCCTCGGCACGAGCTTGGTTCTCATCACGATCTGGGTGGAATCGGCCTGGGAATTCGAGTGGCTGACCCGTCTCAACGGGATCGTGTGGATTCTCGCCGCGCTGGGTGTCGTCATCGTTCCCCTGACGTCGCTGCTGCTCAGGGCCGGGTCGAAGCCTGTGGACGCCGACGAACCCGGTGTGACCTCGACCGGATCGACTCAGCCGTCGCCGAGGCTGTCGCCTGCGATGCTCGAGCGCGTCGATGCTGCCGCCCGGGCCGAGGGCATCACGGCAGACGAGCTCATCGATCGACTTCTGTCCGCGGAGCCTCGAACCCCTTCGGCAGACGAGTGTCGATGACCCCTGCGGCGAAGGCGCCGATGACGAGCAGGACGAGGAGCGCGATCATGCCGGCGAAATTCGACAGCACGGGGTTCGTGAAGTCGAACAGTCCCGGCCAGATGGCGTAGACGACCACACAGCACACGCCCGCAAATCCGAACACGTTGAGCATCACCTGGCCCGTGGACCGTGTGCGCCTCCCACTGTGCTTTGAGGCCTTCTCTTCGGGTGTGCCGAACTCGGCCTCGGGAGTCGTACCCGTTTCCTGTGTCGCCTCCTTGACCTCGTTGAGGACGGTGAGGACCTGATCTTCCTCGCAGCCGCGCCGACGCAGGTCCTGGGCGAGTTCACTGTAATAGCTCATGGCAGGTTCGCTTTCGTTTCGGTGTTGGTATTCACGTCGCTGTCCGTCCCGGATTCCGCAGTCTCGGGACCGTCCCCGCGGGGACTCAGCAGTTCACGGTCGGTCGGGCCGCCTCGGCGAAAGGAGGTGCCTCCTCGGTGAGGGAAGGTGCCGCCTCGGCGGCGATGATCGAGGACGACGAGGATGCCGAAGACGATCGGAGCCGCGATCGACATGACAACTTCGACCGTGGGTGCGCTCGTCGCGTTGAGGTCGGCACCGGCAAGCACGCCCAGACCGAACGCGAAGACGTTGTTGACGATGTGGAAGGCGATCCCGGCTTCCAGACCGCCGGTGATGATGGTCAGGGTGCCGACGATCACGGCGAAGATACCGACGTCGATGAGTCCCGGCAGGTCATAGACGTGGCCGACGACGAAGGCCGGCACGGGAATGAGGACGGCCCAGGCAGGGTGACGCAGCCAGGAGCCGATGATGTTCATGGCCAATCCGCGGAAGACGATCTCCTCGGCCGTCGCCTGGAAGGGCACGAGGAGGATGATTGCGACGAGCATGGCGAGCACGTGGCTGTTCCACACGACTCCCGAAGTCAGATCGCCCATCGCCCCGTCGGAGAAGGTGACCATGACGAGCGCACAGACCACCCATACGGCCGCGCCGACCAGCAGATATCGTCCGAGCCGACGCAGGCGCATTCCTCCGCGCAGCGAGATCATCGAGGAGAACCAGCGCCGGTAGATGCACAGGGTCGCGAGCTCGACGGCCGGCCACATGAGGATGACGCTGACGAATCCGAAGAGGACGCCCGTGACGGTGTTCATGTCGATGAGCTGGTCCGACCACGCGTGGAAGGCGCCGTCGGCGCCGAGGGCGAACAGCTCCCAGACCAAGAAGGCCACGAACAGGCCGATGACGGCGATCAGGTAGAACACCGCGGCCAGGAGCGCCACGAGGATCGGCTTGAACCACCGCTGATCCGGCAGCGCGGCGAACTGCCGATGAAAGCGCAGTGAGTGGGATTGATTTCTCATGTCTCCACCCTTTCGAAACCGACGGACGTCCACCATCGGCCGAGGGCATGATTCGTGTCATCCGATCGAATGAATGCGCACGTCAGAGGCCTCTGGACGGGTACCTGCGACCACAGTGTCCTGCAGAACTCATCCTTTCGGACGACAGCCCCACAACCATCACACCGGTAGGCTCGAAGGGTGACTCCTCGCCCCGTCCGCCGTCCGCTCGCGCATGCCCTCCTCTGGACAGGCATCTCCGTCGTCGTCGGCGTGCTCCTGCTCGTCCTCATCGTCGGAGACCAATGGCCGGCAGCCGAGGATGCGGGCGACCGGGCGGCTGCGCTCAGTGCCGAGATCTTCGTGCACATCGCCTTCGGGCTCGTTGCCTTCGTCTGTCTGCCCATCGTCCTCCTCTTCGATGGACGCCGAGTGCCGCGCAAACAGCTGCGCCCGAAAGTGCTCGCCGCGGAGAAGCTGCGCGAGTTCCTCACCGTCACCGGCCACGGAGGTGAGGAGTTCCTCGCCGCCGACGGATCCGTCGAAACTCTGCAGCGCCGACCGGGCGGCTGGGTTCCCGTCACCGTAGGGATGATCGGGATCCTCCTCGGCACGGTCAGCATCCTCGGCGCCTTCGCCGCCTCGGTCATGCTCGTCTCACTGTCAGCCCGACGCAGCTGGGCCCTCGACTTCGTCGGGCTCGCCGCCACACTGGCAGCTTTCTCGGCCACCTACGTCCTCACTCCGCAGGCGGCGGGTGCCTTCGAACTTCCGGTGTTCGTCTTCGGCGGCACACTGTACGCCGTCATCGTCATCATCGGCGTCATCCGCGGCGCCCGCGAACAGGGGTTGATCGACACTGCCGCGCAGACCCTGCTGCGCGAACGCTCACGGCAGGACCGCGCCATCGCCGAAGTGCGCCGCGGCATCGCCCGCGATATGCACGATTCGCTGTCCCACCACCTGTCTGTCATCGCCATGTATTCCGGCGCCCTGTCCGTGCGGCAGGACCTCGCCCCTGACGAAGTTCGCGAAAGCGCCCGCCTCATCGCCGATGCCGCCCGTCGCTCCGGCGTCGAACTCCGGGAGGTGCTGACCATGCTGCGCAGCGATGACCAGGGCACGGTCATCGACCCCGACATCGACCGTCTCGTTGCGGCCAGAGGCGACACCGCCGAGCTGCGCTACCTCGAACCGGTGACCGCCGCAGTCCTCCACCGGTGCGGGGCACTCGAGCAGACGACGATCTACCGCTTCGTCCAGGAGGCGATCACGAATGCCGTCAAGCATGCCCCGGGCCAGAAGGTGACGATCAAGGTCGGCTTCGACGAGGCGGACGGCCACCTCGAGCTCGTCGCCAGCAATCCGCACACGGGCCTGGCCCCGGCGTTCCGCGCCGGAGCGCAGCAGCTCGTCACCGGATCCGGGTTGGGACTGCTCGGACTGCGGGAGAGGATGGAGGCCATGGGCGGCGATCTCACGGTGACGACGACCCCGGAGTTCACCCTCCGCGCCCGCATCCCCATCGACTCAGCCGTCCTCACAGACGACGATTCAGAGGGCGCCGCCGGCACGGCCGGCTCCCCGGACGAACAGGAGAGACCATGACGATCCGCGTCATCATCGCCGACGACGAATCGCTCATGCGCTCCGGCCTCAAGCTCCTCCTCGGCGCCGCCGATGACATCGACGTCATCGCCGAGGCGGTCGACGGTGTCGAAGCCATCGACCTCGCTCGCCGGCTGAGTCCCGACCTCGTGCTCATGGACATCCGGATGCCCCGCCTCGACGGGCTCGAGGCCGCGCAGACGCTGCTGAGCGATCCCGAGCACCCACAGGTGCTCATGCTCACGGCCTTCGGCACCGACGATTTCATCCACCGTGCCCTGCAGTCCGGGGCCGCGGGCTACATCCTCAAGGACACCCCGCCGGAAGAGCTCATCAATGCCGCCCGGGCGGCCGCCGACGGTACCCGCACTCTGTCGGCGACCGCCCTGGCCACGTTGATGTCGTCCCGTCCGTCCGCCTCGGCGCCGGGTCAGGATCCGCTCGCGTCGCTGTCGACACGGGAGCGGGAAATCGCCGAGGCGGTCGCGCGGGGTATGACGAACGCGCAGGTGGCGCGGTCGCTGTTCGTCTCGACCGCGACGGTGAAGACCCACTTGGCACGCATCTTCGACAAGCTCGAGGTGACCTCGCGAGTGCAGCTGGCGCTCCTCGTCAACGCACGCCGCTGAGCAGCCCACCAGACGACAGAGCCGCCCGTCCGCAAATGCGGGCAACGGGCGGCTCTGTCGGTCAGGCGATTATTTCGGGGAGGACATCCTCGGTGAGAGTGTCAGGCGATCATTTCGGGGCCATGCGGATGGCGCCGTCGAGGCGGATCGTCTCACCGTTGAGCATCGGGTTGGCCACGATCGACTCGACGAGCTGCGCGTACTCGGCGGGCTTGCCAAGCCGGGCCGGGTGCGGGACGGACTTGCCGAGGGATTCCTGCGCCTCGGCGGGCAGGCCGGCCATCATCGGGGTCTCGAAGATGCCGGGGGCGATGGTGACGACGCGGATGAGTGAGGCGGCGAGCTCGCGGGCCATCGGGAGGGTCACCGAAGCCACGGCGCCCTTGGACGCGGAGTAGGCGATCTGGCCGATCTGGCCGTCGAAGGCCGCAACGGAGGCGGTGTTGATGATGACTCCGCGCTCCTCGCCTTGCGTTTCTTGGTTCTGCATGGCCGCGGCGGCGAGGCGACAGACGTTGACGGTGCCGACGATGTTGATGTTCAGCACCTTCTGGAATGCTTCGAGCGGCAGCGGACCTTTGCGGGAGACGAGCTTTCCGGGGGTCGCGACACCCGCGCAGTTGACGACGACGCGCAGGGCGCCGAGTCCGGTGGCGGTGTCGACGGCGGCCTGAACCTGCTCTTCGTTCGTGACGTCAGCGGTGACGAAGTGGGCGGAATCGCCGAGTTCGGCGGCGGCTTGCTGCCCCACCTCGGCGTTGAGATCGACCATGACGACCTGGGCGCGGCGGCCAGGAGACGTTCGGTGGTGGCGCGGCCGAGGCCGGAGGCCCCGCCGGTGACGAGGGCGACGGTGTTCGTGAGATCCATGAGTGTCCTTTGCATCGCTGAGCGAACAGTTGATCACTGTGACTCTAACGCAAGTGCGGGGACGACGGAGCCCGCCGGTCGGGTGACCGGCGGGCTTCGAAAATGGTGTCGGGCAGACTCAGGCGGCCTGCTCCTCGGCGCCGGATTCGCGCACGGACTTCAGGGCCTCACCCCAGGCGACGATGTCGTCGACCATGGATGCGAACGGGGCAGCCGAGACCTCGGTCGGGGCGAAGGTGCCGTCGGCAACGTCGGTGAAGATCGAGAACGATGCCTGGTCGCGGACGACGGCCAGCTTGTAGTTCGCGAGGATGTGGCGCAGGTGCTCAGCGGCGCGCACTCCCTTGTCGGCGCCGTAGTTCACGATGCCTGCGACCTTGTGGTTGAACTCGGTGGCAACGAAATCGAGGGCGTTCTTCAGCGAGCCGGAGATCGAGTGGTTGTACTCGGGCGTGACGAAGATGAAGGCGTCGAATTCTTCGAGCTTCGCACCCCAGGCCTTCGTGTGGTCGTTGGCGTACATCTTCGCGCCGGCGGGGACCACCTCGTCGAGCAGGGGCAGGTCGAAGCTGCCGAAGTCGACGACCTCGGCGCGGACATCATCATTGGAAGCCAGCTGCTGCTCGACCCAGTTCACGATCTGCGGGTTGAGAGCCTGCGGGCGGGAGGTTCCGGGAATGATGGCGATGTTGAGCATATGCATCCTCAATTCGTTGAGCGGTGTCCGCCGGCCGGGCGGCCGTGGCGGTCGAGTTCACGGGGCAGAGCCTGCGATCTCGCATGCCGACATCGCCTGCAGCTCCACACTGACCAACATGGTTGAACGATCAATCATTCCCCATATTCGAGTGACCCTGGTCACTGATCAGCGCAAGGTGAGGTCACTGTCCAGCCACTGGTCGATCACTGTCCTGATGACGAGATCCGATGGAATCCGCATTCGGTCGCAACGGACGCTGAACACGGTGATACTGTAATTCCCCGCGAAATCAGGCCCGCAGAGACCACCGGTCGTGTATGGTCGTTGGGCAAGTGAAAGACTGTTCGTTAAAAAGTCGGCTTCAACGAAAAACTAGGCAAGGAGTCCGGTCATCGTGCGCTCAACCAACGGCCGCAACAACATTCTCCGCTCGGCCCGGGACACTTTCGCGGACAAAGGATTCGACGGCGCGTCCATCCGCGATATCGCACAGACAGCAGGTCTGAGCCTCTCTGCGCTCTACTACTACTTCCCATCCAAGCAGGAAGCTCTCTACGAGCTCGTCCACACCGCGTACACCTGGTACGTCGAGCACTGCCGAGCGGTCATCGCCGACGTCGATGATGATCCGGTCGATCAGCTGGCCGTGGCCGTGCGCTACCTCGCCCGCTATCGGATGGAGAACGTCTCGGTCTCCACCGTGCTGCTGCGCGACACCGAACGCCTCACCGGCGACAACGCGGTCCGCGTCAAGGAACTCCAGCGGGAAGCTCGCGAGATCATGGGCGATATCGTCCAGACCGGAATCGACGCAGGGACGTTCCGCGTCAACAGTGCGGCTCTGGCCACGCGCGCAATCCACTCGATCTGCAATTCGCTCTCGCTGTGGTACCGGCCGACGGGCGACCTGACGCCTGACATGATCGAGCGCGACTTCACCCAGTACTCGCTGCGCATCCTCGGCATCGACCCCGACGAGGCCGAACTCGACCGTCTGTTGGCTCTGCCAGTCAACCAGGCCGGAATGCTCGACTTCATCGCCGACACCAAATAACCCCTTGCTGCCTGACGGCGGCCCAGCAACCTCGCGCGAGGTTGCT